>DATLZR010000013.1 GCA_035573895.1 Blastocatellia bacterium
TAGGTTTTTCCATTGGTGGTGAATGGCTGAGCGAGCCAGTAGACCTCGTCACCCTCCCGGAGCAATCGGTTGATCGCGATGAATGCATCGTTGACCTGGTGGCTGAGTAAAAAGCCGACGGCATTGGGCACCGTCATAACGCGACCGGCCGGCGGTTTGGCCAATCCTACGATCTTTTCAAACGGGCCGTCGAAGCCGTCCAGGATGCGATCGAAAACCACGCCCATCTGATAGGCCAGCGTCCAGCCGGCATTGTCGTAAGGCGGCGTGGGCGGTCCTCCGGGGTAAGGAACGTCATCGGGATGATCCTGCGGCTCGAACATATCGAGGATGTGAGGGCGAAAGGCTTGCGCCGTCTTGATCACGTAAGACCCCGCCCTGTAGGTCTTGCCGCCGACCTGGAAATCGCGGGTAGCCCGATGGACGGTGATGCCATTTTTGATGAGCGTGTTGACGAACTTCGTGGCGGTCAGGAAATCCGGTTGATCCGAGGGAATGATGTACCCGCGCGGATCGCGTTTGGCCGGATCGCGCAACAGTTCGTAATATCGCGCCGGTACGCGCGGCGCTCCCCGACCGAAGGCCGGGGCATCCGGAGTCTCCGTGGTCTGCCCTCGCGTCGGCACCTCACGAGCGACCACGGCCTGGACCTCGGCGATGCGCTTTGGCGTGATCGTCCAGTGATCGCGACTGCCACGCTCAATGGAGTTACGCCCCATGCGGTAAATGTTCAGCAGCAACTCCTCCCGATGTCGTGACGCGTAATCGAGAATGGCCCGATTGGCCGTGATGGCGTACTCGATGGATTGACGGAAATGCCATCGTTGCGGCGCAATCGGCGCGGGATAATCGCTTTTGGGAAGAAGTCGTTCGGGAATGAAGGGAATTTCCATCGGCGTCGGATTCCCGATGGTTTCCGTGAGGATGCCGATCATGTTGTGGAAGTAGGCCGACGTTCTCAATCCCCCATTCCACCATGTTGAATAGGAAGCCCCGGAGCGCATCGTCGAGCCGGGCTTGCCCTCAGCGATAAACCGCGCGTGCATGGCAGCGCCGACTTGCTCGACGCCCACGATGACCAGCGGATCGAGATAGTAATTGAACGGATCGCGGAACGGAGGCGCAAAGAGAACGGTTCCCGGCGGTCCCGTCTGATGGTGATTGTAGATGATCTGAGGGAACCACTCGTGATAGAAGATGCGCGTAATGGCTTCGGTCTCCGGTTGCGTGACCATGTAGAAATCGCGATTGTTATCGTGGCCAATATACTTGTGATAGAGTCGAGGGAGATTGCCGGTGGATCGCTTGGTGGGATCGGGTTCGCGCATGTACCAGGAGGAAACGAGTTCCATCCCATCGGGATTGACCGGCACAAGCAACAGGATGACGTCCCGGAGGATGCGCAACGTTTCCGGATCGTTGCGGCTCACCATCTGATAGGCCATCTCGATGAGCTGCTGCGCACCGAGCACTTCGGTGGCGTGCAATCCCCCGTCAATCCAGACGACCGCCTTTCCTTCATCGGCCAGGGCGCGGGCCTGCTCATCAGTCAGGTCCTCGGCCAGCGCCAGCCGTCGAGAAATCTCCTTATATCGGTCGAGCTTCCTGTGATTCTCCGGAGCCGTGATGATGGCCATCACCATGGGTCGCCCTTCGGCGGTTCGACCGATTTCGACCAGGCTCATCCGATCCGATTCCTGATCGAGCTTCTTCCAGTAATCGAGCAACTGGCTGTAAGTCGCCAACTGATAATCATCGCCGATGTTGAAGCCGAAGTGTTCCTTTGGCGTCGTGATTCGCGTTTGCGGCAACGCCCACGGGGCTGCCAGCAGCAGGACGAGCAGAGCTGCCGTCCAGCGAGATACGTTCGTTCTCATGCTCTCCTCCTCGTTCGGGTTTTCATTCTCCCGCCGGGAGGCTCTTCCGGGGCTGATCGGCGGGAGGTAGAATCAGACGGTCCAAATTCAGTCGCAACATCCCTCCGGCATCGGAAAAACCATAACGCTGAATATGTCGCCGACGAATGACGAAGAAGGCATAGCCGAGCGCTACTCCCCCTGCAATAAGAATCAACACGATGACTCCAATGAAAGCGAAGGTGGTAATCAGCCAGGTGGCAGCGGGAAACTCCGGAAGCGAACCGACCAGACGAAGACGGTCGCGATCGAGCCAGCGCACTTTGGCCGTGTATTTGATCGAGTTGACGAGGGCTTCCACGACCTCACGATCAGTCACGTTGAAAGCTTCGATGAGATAATTCCCCTCGCGCTTGAAAATGCGGCGGTCCCGTTCCTCCTCCGGCAGTCGGGCAAAATACTGATTCACCCGCTCGTAGGCCGCGGAGGCCAGTTGCGGGGTGTGATACTCGACCAACAGCAGATGGGCGATTCCCTTCCCCGTGCGATACTCCGCAATAGCGGCTTCCACGCCATCACTGCCCAGGTTGAACAGGTCGTTGGGATTATCATAGGTGGGGAATCGGGCTAATCCTCGCGGACCCGAAATGAATCGTTCGCTCCCGGCGATCCGTCGGTCCGCGGGCAAGTGCTGAACCAAAAGCGGGACTTCATGCGGGCCGACAACAAGCCGCTCGGAAACGGCTCGGGCCAGATCAGTCATCTTGCTGACGGCGACATTCGGCGGCGAGAGCGTCGTCAGGGAGAGACGAACATAGTAGTTTCCTTTCCAGAACCCCAGCTCCCGATCACCGATGCTGGCCTCGCTGCCGATGCCTTCGGCCTGAACGGCCGACGTTCGCTCCCAGGAATAAATCCCGTAGGCCGAGACGTAATTGATCATGTGGAAAATTTCCACGCGGATCGTGGTTTTCTGGGCGTCCATATAGTCCGCGAAAGCGGCTTCGTGCAGTCCGTATTCCCGCACGACATCGCCCCGGCCCGGAGCATAGAGGGCCAGTTCCGCTGGCAAGAGCACCTGAACCGGTCCTGTCAATCGCCAATCTCCCAGACGGCGGGCGAAAACATCGGCGATATGCGGGGCCGTACGCACTTCGATCACCTGCGCCCATCCGAGCGACACCCCGACCATCAGGATGAGACTGAGCAGACCGCCGATCCGTACAGGGACGGTCGTTCCGGCAGTCCGCGCCTTCCGCCCTCGGTATAGCCAATGAAAGCTCATGATCTCACGCTCTCTCCCATCAGGGGCCATCGGGCGAGCCCGCCGGCTGGCCCGGTCGTAGTCTCACAGCATTCTCACTGGTGCTCAATCTGGCGCAAAATGAGGTTGGCGTATCTCTCCGGATGAGCGATATTTCGCAAGGGAATCCTGCCCGATTCCGCCGCACTGTCAATGACGATGTCCCCGATGCCGACCAGGCGTTCCAGGGCCGTGCGCGTGACAGTCACATCCTGAATCTTGCTCAGAGGAATAGAGCGCCGGACCTTGCTCAGGATGCCGTAACTGAACTCCATGCGCGTCGTCGTCAGAGTATAAACCTCCCGCTGGCGCAAGATGTGACGATAGACGGGAGAAGCAAATGCACTGGCCGAGGCTATCAGCACAACCCACCAGGGAATCGCTCCCGGAAAACGCTCATCCAGGTAAAAATAGCCAACGATCATGCCGACGGTCACCACAGCGGCCAGCAGATACCGGATCAGGACAAAGATCATCGCCGGACGAATGACGAAGACGATCTGTTCACCCGTCGTCGGCTCCCTCGCCGGAGCCGAAGAGGCAGAAGACAGCGCGGCCCCGCACCGATTGCAGAATCGGCTTCCCTGGGGATTGGTCTGTCCGCACTGCTGGCAGGTGATCGTCATCACCACCCCAGAATAGAAATCCGCCGGGGAATACGTCGCAGCGGCAGCTCGCGCGGCGGGCCGTAATAAATCTTCTGACACGCCAGGCACCGATAGAAGACCGATCCTGCCGGAGCCCGCTGCCGCAGCGAATCGGACACCACCGGCATGACCTTCAATGGCCCCCAACAGGGCTTGCCTTTGGCGTCCTTCTCATCGCAATTTGTCTGGTTGGGTTTGATCGGTTTGAGGGCGGGGACCTCCGCCGTCGAAACGGTTTCCGTTGTCTGAGTCATAGCCTCACCGAAAATGTTGCGCCTGTTGTGGCGCAAGCTTTCCAGCTCGCGCATTCCTGTAGGGCAGGCTTTCCAGCCTGTGTTCTTCGCAGACTCGAAAGTCTGCGCTACATGTAGCGCGGGCTTTCCAGCCTGCGTTTTTTCGCAGACTTGAAAGTCTACGCCACCGCGAAAAATAGCTAGATGTCTCGACGATTGGCAAGAGCACGATACATCGTGACTTCGTCGGCGAATTCGATGTCGCTGCCCACCGGCAGCCCCATGGCGATGCGCGTCACGCGCACGCCCAGGGGCTTGAGAAGTCGCGCCAGATAGTTGGCCGTCGCTTCCCCCTCGGTCGTCGGATTGGTTGCCAGGATGATCTCTTTCACCTCGCCCGACCGAAGCCGGGTCAAAAGATTCCGCACCTTCAAATCCTCCGGACCGATGCCGCGAATTGGCGAAAGCGATCCATGCAACACATGATAGAGCCCGCGATACTCGCGCGTCCGCTCAATGGCCACCACACTGGACGGTTCCTCGACCACGCAGATGAAACTGTGATCGCGCGAAGGATCAGAGCAAAAGCGGCAGGGATCAGTCTCGGTCAGATTGTTGCACTGAGAGCAGAGAGAAATCCGGCGCTTGACATCGAGAATAGCTTCGACCAATCGCTCCGCCTGCTCCTGGGGAACGCGGAGAAGATGAAAGGCGATCCGCTGCGCCGACTTCTCGCCGATTCCCGGCAGCCGCTTCAGCTCATCAATGAGTCGCGTGATGGGCTCGGCGTAATCCGGCATAAGTCTGACCGTCCCCCCATCCGCCCCCGGCAAAGAACCCCGGAGGTGACTCTCGGTTTCTCCGCACCTGTGACGATCGGCGGAATCTGTGGCTCTTTCTTCTCGCGGCCGACGCGGGCATGAAAGATTCGCTCACGGGGATCCACCATCGCCTCACAAGAGTCCGCCGAGATTGAGATTGAGGTTCTTCATTGCCTGCTGCTGGACGGCTTCGTCCACTTTTCGTCCGCATTCGTTGACGGCGGCGATGATGAGGTCTTGCAGCATCTCGACATCTCCGGCGGCGACCTCAGGATCAATGGTGAGCGAGAGGACCGCCTTGGCCCCGTTCATCGTCACCGTGACGGCTCCGCCACCGGCCGAGGCCTCGACGCGGATGCCTTCGATGGTTTTCTGCAATTCCTGCTGCATTTTCTGCGCTTGTTCGAGCATCTTGTTCAGATCCAGGTTACCCGGTAGTTTCATTGATCCCTCCCTCGAAAAAGAAACCGTTCACGTCGTTTCATCCTTTGCCACGACGTCCACGATCTCTCCTTTGAACGTTTTCACGAGTGCCCTCACCACCGGATCGGCTTCGGCTTTGGCTCGCAAGGCCGACGCTCGAGAGGACTGTTCCGACGGTGCATTCGCTTCGACCACGACATCGAGTGTGAGAGTGCGGCCCGTCACCGCCTGAGCGACGGCGGTGAGGACCTGAGCATTTGACTTCTGCAACACGGTCTCCCGGTGTCCGCTCTCGGTGCGAGCGAAGACGATGCGCAGGCGGTCTCCGGTGATCTCGATGGTTTGGGCTTTCTCCAGGATGGTTGCGAGCAGAATCTTCCCTCGCTCTATGAGCTGCTGCTTAATCGCCTCGATTTCATCGGTAGCTCCCGAAGGGGGGACTGCTGGTACGGTCGCCGGAGCAGGGCGGAGCGAGCCGGGAGCATCTCCGCTCACCGAGCCGGTGGAGATATGCTCCTGAAGGGCCTCGATTCGTCGAATGAGGTCGGCCAGCGGTCGGACCCGTTGCAGATGCGCCAGTTTGACCAGGCCGATTTCCAGTTGAAACCGCGGTTCGGTCGCCAGGCGGATCGCCTGCTCGACCTCGGCGAGGGCGTGGAAGAGCCGGACAATATCTTCTTCGCTGAAGCGATCGGCCTGGGCGAGGAGCAGGGCTCGCTCGGCGTCTTCGACCGGCAACAGCTCGGGATCCGGCCCCACCGTCTTCACTACCAGCAGATGACGGAAGTAGCTCATCAACTCGCGGGTGAAGGCGCGAAGGTCCACGCCTCGCGCCACCAGATCGTCCACCAGCCGGAGGATGCGCCCGCCATCCTGATCGGCAATCGCATCGGCGACGGCGGCGAGCATCTCGGCTCCCACCAATCCCAGGACTTCGATGACCTGCTCGTCGTGAATCTCTCGACCGGCAAAGCTGATCACCTGATCGAAGACCGATTGCGCATCGCGCATGCTCCCTTCGCCGGCGCGGGCGATGCGCCGAAGCGCCGCATCACTGATGGTGATGCCTTCGGCTTGAGCGATGCGCCGAAGCCGCTCGAAGATTTTCCCCTCGGCGATGAGCCGGAACTCGAACAACTGACAGCGCGAGATGATCGTCGGCGGAACCTTATGCAGTTCGGTCGTGGCCATGATGAAGAGCACATGGGGAGGAGGCTCTTCGAGCGTCTTGAGCAGGGCATTGAAAGCCGCCGAGGACAGTTGGTGAAATTCGTCTATGATGAAGATGCGGTAGCGATCGCGCGCCGGGCCGATGGCGAGGTTATTGATGATGACATCGCGCACATTATCCACACCCGTATGGGAAGCGGCATCAATCTCCAGGACATCGAGCGAGGTTCCCCGCGCGATCTCCTCGCACGAGGGGCACCGATTGCAGGGAGTCGTCGTCGGTCCGGTGGCGCAATTGAGGGCTTTGGCGAGGACGCGAGCGGTCGTCGTTTTTCCCACGCCGCGAGGGCCGGCAAAGATATAGGCATGATGCAGACGCCCACAGGAGATGGCGTTTTGCAACGTGCGGGCAATGGCCTCTTGCCCCACCAGTTCGTCAAAGGTTTGCGGGCGCCATTTCCGGGCAATGACCTGGTACGTCATGGGTGCGCGTCCGGTGTCCGTCGTCTGGCCGCCGCGGCAACCGACAATGGACAAACGATGCTGGCGAAAAGAGTGGCCAGGCTTCGGGGTGATCCGCAGCACACGGTTACCACCACTACCGTTGCTCCCTTCCGGGCCTGGCGGGGTTCGCAGTGGAACCATCGCACGGAGCCCGAAGCCTGATCAAGCGGGCCCGCAACGCCCCCGCGCCACGGGCTCACGAGGAGTCTTGGCGGAGGGAGTGGGATTCGAACCCACGGTAGAGGTTTTGCCCCTACACCGCATTTCCAATACGGCGCCTTCGCCCACTCGGCCATCCCTCCTGAATCCATCGCCACAGGTTGGCGGAGGGAGAGGGACTCGAACCCTCATGGGCCGTAAGACCCACCGGTTTTCGAGACCGGCTCCTTGCCAATTCGGAACATCCCTCCGCGCGATCCTTTCCTTCGGTTGCTGCCCGCCGCTCGATGGCCGTTACTGCGCCCGCTCCGGCTCATCTGCAGCCGCGCGCTTTTTTTGAAAAAAGGATTGTATCATCCGCCGACAATCATCAGCAAGCACACCCCCTTGAACCTCGATCTGATGATTGAGTCGTGCATCGGTCACCAGACGAAAAAGACTCTCCACGGCGCCCGCGCGCGGATCGGCGGCACCGTAGACGAGGCGTTTCACCCGCGCCTGAACCAGAGCCCCCGCACACATCGGGCAGGGTTCAATCGTGGTGTAGACCGTCGCTCCGACGAGCCGATAGTTGTTGAGAAATCGGCTGGCATCCCGAAGCGCCACGATCTCGGCGTGAGCTGTCGGATCACATTCGGTCAGCACGCGATTGTGACCGCGGCCAATGACCTTCTCGCCGAGCACGACGACGGCCCCCACGGGCACCTCATCCCGTTGCAGGGCATCCTGCGCCTCGTCCAGGGCCAGCCGCATCCAGACTTCATCCATCGGATGACTCATCGGGTGGGTTCCTGCACGCCAAGGTGAAGGATCATGCTACCGAGCGATTGCGCATCGCCTCGTGGTGCGACACGCCGGATGCCTCAGGGCGCTGTCTCTCGCCGAAGTTTCCTCGCCACGTCCTTAGCAAAATAGGTGAGGATCACGTCGGCCCCGGCCCGCTTGATGCTGGTGAGCGTTTCCCAGACGATGCGCTCCTCGTCAATCCAGCCGAGACGGGCAGCCGCTTTGATCATGGCATATTCGCCGCTCACCTGATAGGCCGCCAGGGGAAGCGGGAATCGTTCGCGCACGGCACGAATAATATCCAGGTACGGCAGCGCCGGCTTCACCATCAGCATATCGGCCCCTTGTTCGACATCGAGCGCCGCTTCGCGGAGGGCTTCGCGGGCATTGGCCGGGTCCATCTGATACCCTCGACGATCCCCAAACTGCGGGGCGCTCTGAGCCGCTTCCCGGAACGGACCATAAAATCCCGAGGCGTACTTGACGGCATACGACAGAATCGGAATATGCTGGAAGCCCGCTTCATCCAGAGCCCGGCGAATCGCCGCCACGCACCCATCCATCATGTTCGAAGGAGCAATGATGTCAGCTCCGGCACGAGCCTGGCTGACGGCTGTGCGCGCCAGCAACTCCAGCGTCGGATCGTTCAGCACCTCGCCATCCCGAACGATCCCGCAGTGGCCGTGACTCGTATACTCGCACAGGCAATTATCGGCAATGACGATCATATCGGGCACGTCCCGCTTGACGGCGCGGATCGCCCGTTGAACGATGCCCTCTTCGGCGTAGGCTTCGCTGCCCATCTCATCCTTGGTCTCGGGAATGCCAAAGAGGATGATCGCGCGCAGTCCCAGGCTGCGAGCATCGAGCACCTCCTCGATGAGTTGATCAATGGAGAGATTGAAGACGCCGGGCATCGAAGGCACTTCCCGCCGCACCCCCCGACCGGGACAGACAAAGAGCGGATAGATCAGATCGTCTACGGCCAGGTCTGTTTCACGGACCAGTGCCCGCAGCTCCGGCGTGCGACGCAATCGTCGAGGGCGATGAATGAGTTCCATCATAATCACGCCACCTCACGGTCGGGGCGATTCTATCAAAGCCGTTCCGGTTTTTCAAAAAGGGTGTGAATGTTCTGACGCCGAAATCCGCGAGCGTCTGTTGCCAGTGCGAACCGGGAGAAGCGACGCGATCTCTCGATGATGCCCCCCAGCCTCACCAGCAGGGATGGAGAGGCGCGAGAAGTTTCCTCGGACCGGGAACGCCGATCGTTGCTCCGACTCAACTTCCCGCTTTGCCTGGAGAGTCGCCCATCGGTAGAATGGAGAAGCTTTCCATCGAGGAATGTGCGGAGATGAAACAGAACGCCAGGGCCGGAGCAGGTCGGTTCGCCGTCGCTTTTTTGCTCTGTCGCTCGGGGCGTAGCGATGTCAGACGGCATAGACAGCCGTTTCCGCCAGGAGAAATGTCTGCACTCCACCATCGTCTCCTGCCGATTGGGGTTTGGAGCTTTTTGTCGCCGGGGGCGCGCCCTTCCGGTTCTCCCGGTGAACCGGGCGCAGGGTGTCATGGGAGAGGAAGATCGGAAGCATGACTTTGAGCCGGGCCACAATCGGCGGGAAAATGCGTTCTTTAGTGGCGTGCTCACTGGTGCTTTTCTTCCTGTGCGGAGGGAGTGCTGGCCAGCGGGTTCACCTGAGAGTTGATCTCACAGCCGATGGGAGTTTTCTGGAGGTGACCGGGCTGGAGCTGACACGGCCGATACGCCGGGGGGCCGTCTGGAGCGCCATCGGGCGGCGGGCAGCCATCATCGGCAGCGAGGACGGGCGGAGCGAGGCGTGGGTTTATCCTCTTCAGCTCGTCAGCGATCTGCGGCTCTCTTTTCGGTTTGCGTTACCGCCGGTGGGAAACGAGATCCCTCCTGAGATTCCCGCTCAGGACGTCGCCACCCGCATCACCGTTCGACCGGAAGCGACGACGCTGACCTACGTGCATGGAGCCTTCACCGTTCGCCAGATCGTCTTCGTTCCTCTCACGCGACCGGGAGCGATCATGCTCCTCGATGTGGATGCTCACGTGCCGCTGAAAATCTCCGTTCATTTTGAACCGACGTTTCGACTCATGTGGCCGGCAGAGCCGGGTCGCGTGACGGTCCTGGCAGATCATGCGATCAACGCGTTTCTCCTGCTCCCCGATGCCGGGGCCGAACGCGAAACGAAAGAACGAGGCGCCGGCATCATCGGATCACCGGCAGCGGCGCTGGAAATCGAAAACGCTCCGCCTGCGGGAGACCGGACTGATCCAGCGGCTGCGGCGAGAATGCCTCAGTATCGGCTGGTGATTGACACGGCCAAACTCCCGATTGCGCGGGTGCCGCTTCTGCGGGGAGAACGGCGCGTTGCGGTCGTGGCGCTCGGTGCCGTGTTGCCGGGGACGGTGGATGCCGCCCGGAGTCTCTATCATGAGCTGATCACCTCGATTGATCCGCTCTACCGCGAAACGGTGGAGAACTATCGCCGCCTGGCCCGCGAACGCCTCTCGATTCAGGTTCCCGACGAGCGCCTGGTCAACGCTTTCGAGTGGGCCAAGACGGCTCTGGATAAAGCATTCGCCGAGAATCCCCTGCTCGGTGCGGGACTCGTCGCCGGATTCGGGTTGGCCGGCGAGAGCGGCCGTCCGGGCTTCGCCTGGTATTTCGGGCGCGATTCCCTGTGGACGCAACTCGCCTTGAACAGTTCGGGCGACTTCGAGAAAGTGCGAGAGAGCCTGCGATTGCTCAAGAAATATCAACGGTCCGATGGAAAGATCATGCACGAACTCTCGCACGCCGCGCCCTTCGTTGAGTGGTTCAGCCGCTTTCCCTATCCTTACGCGAGCGCCGATTCCACGCCCCTCTACATCATCGCCCTGGAGGATTACTATCGAACGAGCGGTGATCTGGCCTTCCTGCAGGAGATGTGGGAGTCGGCCCGACGCGCCTACGCTTTCGCTCGTTCGACCGACCGCGACGGCAACGGACTGATCGAAAACACCGACGTCGGTCACGGCTGGGTTGAGGGCGGGGCTCTCCATCCGGTTCACGAGGAGATTTATCTGGCGGGCCTCTGGGTGCAGGCCTCCCGCGCCATGGCACGGATGGCCGCGGCCATGGGAGACAAAGAGCTGGAGCAGCTCGGCCACGAGCAAGCCGAAAAAGCCCGACGTCAAATCGAGACTCTCTACTGGTTGAACGAGGAAGGCTATTACGCTTTCGCCCGCCAGCGGGACGGTCGCTTGGTCGAGGAAAAGACCGTGATGCCAGCCGTGCCGATGATCTGGCGGCTGCTTGAGGACGAGCGGGCGCGCCGCACGCTGGAGGCGCTGGCTGCCTCGGATATGACGACCGATTGGGGAGTCCGCCTGCTCAGTCGTGAGAGCGAGAAGTACAATCCCATCAGCTACCATCACGGGAGCGTATGGCCCCTGTTCACCGGCTGGGCCGCCCTGGCCAGCTACCGCTATCACAAAGCTCCTGCCGCTGCCGCTGCGCTCATGGCCAACGTTCTGTTGACGGAGAGCGGAAGTCTCGGCTGGGTGACGGAGGTTCTTTCGGGCGATCGGTTCAGCTCCATTGGCGTCCCCCAGCAGATCTGGTCCTCGGCCATGGTCATTCTTCCGCTGGTGCGAGGGCTCTTCGGATTGGAAGGGGATGCTCCTGCGTCACTCCTTCGGTGTGAGCCGCAACTGCCACCGGAATGGGATCAGGCCTCCGTGCGCAATGTGCGCGTCGGTCACACGCTCGTGGATATCGAATTCAAACGCAGCCTTGACCGGGTGGGTCCCCATCCGGGAATAGCGCGAATGATGGTGACGATCACCCAACGAAGGCTCCCTTCTACGTCGGCGACTCCGCTGACGGTTGAACTCGCTCCGAGCTTCCCTCTGGATGCCACAATCCACAGCGTCACCGTTAACGGACGCCCGGCGGCGTTTGAGATGATTCGTGGGGCGGAAGATCAGATCTGCCGTCTCACTGTGCCGCCACTTGGACGAGCAATCGTTGATATTCGCTACCGGCAGGGAACGAGCCTGAGCCTGTCTCCGGTGGAACCCCGGGAGGGAGATCGTCCGCGTGGATTAAAGCTCCTGAGAGTGGAATACGGCGAGACGGCCGTGAGCGCTCTCGTTGAAGGTGTCGCCGGGGAAACCTACCTCCTTGATTTGTTCACTCCCCGCGAGATTGCCGGGACTACCGATGTCGAGATCATCGGTCGCGAGCCCTCGGCTGCCTGGGGCATGCGCTATCGGCTGCGCGTTCGCCTCCGCCCATCCATTCACGAATCGGTCGTGCGACAGAAGCTGAGCGT
The DNA here is from genome assembly GCA_035573895.1 of Blastocatellia bacterium. NCBI lineage: Bacteria > Pseudomonadati > Acidobacteriota > Blastocatellia > Blastocatellia bacterium. Next base: position 12,249 of record DATLZR010000013.1, read on the forward strand.
GACGTTCGCTCCCTGAAACGCTGTGTGATGCCCGGGTGAAGGGATGCTGCGGGCGCCCTCCTCCAGAGCTGCCCTGCCCGCCGCGGGGATGCTGCGATTGACTTTCCCGGTGACGCTCGAATAAGCTTTGCCCTCGACATGGACCCACGCAGCAGTAGGTCGTCAACGGAGAGAAAATTTCACCACCGATGAACCCGGAGGAACACGGAAGGTGAGACAATCCGCGGTCATCCGTGGTCATTTTCGGAGGAAAGTCATGAAAAAGCGCGTGCGACAATTCCGGAAAGCACTACGCCTCGCCGCTTCGTTTTTCCTGATCCTCTCGCTGAGCGGTCTCGTCAGCTCCGTCGGGGCACGAGCCGACGAGGGGATGTGGACGTTCGACAATCCCCCGCTCAAGCATCTGGCCGAGCGCTACGGGTTCACCCCTACCCAGGAGTGGCTCGATCATGTGCGGCTGTCGAGCGTGCGCTTCAACGATGGCGGATCGGGGTCGTTTGTCAGCCCTCGCGGACTCGTCCTGACCAACCATCACGTTGCTCTGGGCCAGTTGCAGAAAATTTCCACGCCGGAGAAGGACTACGTGAAAGATGGCTTTTATGCCCGGACGCTGGAGGAAGAGATCAAATGTCCCGACCTGGAACTGAACGTGCTCGTCTCGATGGAGAATGTGACGGCGCGCGTGCAGAGGGCGGTCACGCCCGGCATGAGCGAGAAACAGGCTCTCGATGCGCGCAAAGCGGAGATTGCTCGCATTGAGAAAGAGAGCCTGGACGCAACCGGCCTGCGCTCGGATGTGGTCACGCTCTACGGGGGCGGCGAATACTGGCTCTATCGCTACAAGCGTTACACCGATGTGCGGCTCGTTTTTGCTCCGGAGCAACAGATTGCTTTCTTTGGAGGCGATCCCGACAACTTCACCTATCCCCGGTATGATCTCGATTTCGCTCTCTTCCGCGTCTACGAAAACGGTCGGCCACTTCAGACGCCGCACTACTTGAAATGGAACAGCCGTGGCGCAGCCGAAGGGGAATTGGTCTTCGTATCCGGTCATCCGGGTTCGACCGATCGCTGGCTCACGCTCTCACAAATCGAAACGCAACGAGATTACCTCTATCCGCTGACGCTGAAGACCCTCACCCGACGGCTCGAACTCCTCAGGGCATACGCGGCTCGGAGTCCCGAGCATGCGCGCCAGGCGGCGGGGCTCATCTTCAGCCTGGAAAATGCCATCAAAGCCTACACCGGTGAATATCGGGGGCTGCGCGATCCCGCCCTCATGGCCAAGAAGGAGAAGGAAGAGAACGAATTTCGCCGCCAGATCATGAGCCGCCCCGAATGGGCCCGCGCCTTCGGCAGCGCCTGGGACGCCATTGCGGCAGCCGAGAAGAAACAGCGGGAGATGCTCAAACCGCTTCGATTTCGCTCGCTCAGGCGGAGTTTCTCCGAGCTCGCCGACATCGCTCTGACCATCGTGCAGTACGTCGTCGAGGTGAAAAAACCGGATGCCGACCGACTCGATGGCTATCATGATGCCCAACTGGAGTCGCTGCGGTTTGCGCTCTTTTCTCCTGCGCCCATCTATCGGGAGATGGAAGAAGTGCTGCTCGCCGACAGCCTCCAGGAATCGCTCGAGGAGCTGGGGCCGGAGGATCCGTTCATCCGGGCGGCTCTGGGGGGTCGCCGTCCCGCTGAGGTTGCCCGCGACATCATCTCCGGAACGAAACTCGATGACCCACAGGTTCGTCGCTCTCTCATCGAGGGAGGGGAGGCCGCCGTCGCTGCCTCGTCCGATCCGCTCATTGCCTTCGCTCGCCGCATAGACCCGTTCATCCGGGAGATGCGCCGATGGTATGAGGAGAATGTCCTCAGCGTGGTCACAGCGGCGGGCGAGAAACTCGCGGCGGCTCGATTCGCCGTCTACGGCAAGTCCGTCTATCCTGATGCGACCTTCACCCTGCGACTGGCCTACGGCACGGTCAAAGGCTATCCCATGAATGGGACGCAGGCTCCCCCGAAGACGACCTTTCATGGACTCTATGATCGCGCCTACAGCTTCGATTTGAAACCGCCTTACCATTTGCCGCCGCGGTACCTGGAACGAAAAGGGAAGCTCGATCTCACGACCCCGCTCAACTTCGTCAGCACTTGCGACATCATTGGCGGCAATTCCGGCTCGCCGGTGATCAATCGCCAGGGGGAACTCGTGGGCGTCATCTTCGACGGCAATATCGAAAGCCTCGTGGGAAACTTCGTCTACATCGAGGAAACAAACCGCGCCGTCGCCGTCCACAGCGCGGCCATCATTGAAGCTTTGCGCAAGCTCTACGACGCCGACGCACTGGCCGACGAACTGGAGGGGAAACGGTAATCTCCGGGAGCCCGAGCGCCGTCGAAGTAGCGCAGACTTCCTAGTCCGCGAAGAACCGCCGGCTTGAAAGCCTGCACTACAGGTGGCGAAAAAACGCAGGCTCGAAAACCCGCGCGACAGGTGTGCGACGATGAGAGTAGCAGGAATTCAAGCGGCACCCATTTTCCTCGATCGGCAGGCGACGCTCGACAAAATGCTTTCGCTTATCGCTGAGGCAGCCCGCGAGGGAGCTGAGCTGTGCGCCTTTCCCGAAGTCTTCCTCTCCGGGTATCCGGCCTGGCTCAGTCTGACCGGTGGAGCCCGCTTCAACGATGATCGTCAGAAAGAGGCCTATGCGGTGCTGCTCGATCAAGCCGTTCGCCTAGACGGCCCCGAAGTACGTGCGCTCGAACGCGCGGCCCGCGAACACAGGATCTTCGTCTATGCCGGAATGAGCGAGCGCGGCCTGACCGAGCATCAGGGCCGGGGAACGGTCTATTGCACGCTTCTGGCCATTGATCCGCAGCGGGGCGTCGTTAACGTCCATCGAAAGCTCAAACCGACTTACGAAGAGCGATTGGTCTGGGGCGATGGTGATGGTGGGGGTCTCCGCGTCCTCCCCTACCAGGGTTGGCGCATCGGCGGACTCATCTGCTGGGAGAATTGGATGCCGCTCGCCCGCACCGCTCTTTATGCTCAGGGCGAGGAACTGCACGTCTCGGTCTGGCCGGGGAATCCCTCACTGGTCATGGACAACGGTCGTTTTGTCGCCCTCGAGGGGCGAGTCTATGTGCTGGCCGTCTGCGGCATCCTTCGGGCGGAGGATATTCCCCCGACGTTTCCTCTGCGTGAGGACATGCTGGCTCACGGAAACGTCTTTTATCGCGGAGGGACCTCGATCTTCGCCCCCGATGGAACGCTCGTGGCGGGTCCTCTGGTTGATGTCGAGGGCATCGTCTATGCCGACATTGACTCCCGGATGGTCTCTCGTGAGCGGCAGAATTTCGATCCAACCGGTCACTATGCTCGACCCGATGTATTCCGCCTTCGCGTGGATCGTCGCCGTCGGCTGAGCGTCTCCTTTCGTGACGGTCCCGGCGACGACCGACCCTCAGAAAAGAGAAGCCGCGCGGACTCGACCGACTGAGCCTTTTGCCTGTCGAGAGCGCGGCCGGAACCGAGACAAAATAAAAAGACCCTGAGCGTCTGACTCAGGGCGTTTCAGAACGTCGAGCGACCCGTACTAGCGGATTTTTTCTACGTTTTCGGCCTGAAGTCCTTTGGGCCCGCGAACGACATCGAAGGTGACGACCTCGCCTTCCTCGAGCGAGCGGAAGCCTTCGGATTTAATCGCCGTGTAGTGAACGAACACGTCACCACCCTCCTGGCGTTCGATGAAGCCATATCCCTTCTTGTTGTTGAACCACTTCACGCGTCCTGTTTCACGCATTTCAAACAAACTCCTTTCTCCAAATTTTCCATTACTGCCTTTGGTCTTTCGTCAGCCGGGAGAAGTTGCGCCACCACTTACTGGCCCATCCTCGCTCAAGCTCCCAAAAGCCAAATTCAGTAACGGCGAGAGACTACAGAAGTTCACCCTGAATGTCAACAGGAAAAGGCTTCCCGCTCGGCCAGGTGGTGCGATCGGTCTCGTTAGCACCAGACCGCGGACAGTAGGGCCAACGGTCCTCCGAAAATCACCAGGGACAGACACGGATTGGGACGGATCCTCCGATCGCCCTGTGTTCATCCCTGTTCACCGGAGTGAGATTTTCATCGTTTCAGGGCGGGCAGCCCGCGCCCCATGAGGGGTTCGCTCCGGAATCGCCCACTCCGGGGGAGATCGTCTTTTATTCTCTCTCGTGCTCTTCCTCCGCTTGAGGCGAAGCGGGTGGAGCTTCTCCCCGGAGTTCCTGATGATGGATGCGCCCTCCCAGGTGAGCGGTCCAGATCATGAGCCCGCTCGACACGATGGCCAGAAGCAGCGTGAGCGTCACGATCCGTCGCGCTCGCTGATCTCCCCGACGGCCGAGAAATAATCCCGCCAGAGCGGCGACGGCGGCGGCCTCCAGGGCGAGCAATGACGGAAGGGCCGATTCCTCATGTTCCTCGACGGCATCGGTCGAAACGCCCGGCAGCGAGTGAACGAGTTCCTCGGCAGGCTCGCCGCTCAGATAGGCGGGAATTGCCAGCACCGCTACGATAACGAGCGTGACCAGCGCCGCTCGCTCGATCTCCTGACTTTTCCGGGCGACGGCGACAAGTAGCAAAAGAGCAGCAAAGATGGTTCCCAGAACCGGGATGTGGTTCAACCAGAGATGAAGCTGAGCCGGATTCATCGCATTTCCTCCTCATCGGTCTTCGGCGCGCTCACTTCCCCCTCATCAGAGTGCCCCGTTGAATTTAAACGTCAGTCGAGGCCGGGAGATTGTGGCACAACCATCTCATATCGGGCAACGGAGCGCGAGGTTGCTTTCTTCAGCGACGGCATCATAGAATGGCCATGGTCGTCCTCATGAGGCAGCAACATGTTCGGCAAAGGGGATCCGGTAGAACAGTTGAAAAAATTCGGATGGGCGACGGCCCTCGGTCTTGTCTTCCTCTCCAACGTGGTGGCAGGCGTATTGATCGGATATTACCTTGACCGATGGTTGGGGACCTCACCGTGGTTGTTCCTTCTCTTTCTCTTCATCGGCATGGCGGCGGCCATTTACAATGTCCTGCGCATTGCCGCGCGGATGGAGAAATGACTCCGCTGGAGGAAGGCGATGAAAAAGCTCGACGGACAGGTCGTCATTGTGACGGGAGCATCGTCAGGGATCGGGGAAGCGGCGGCGCGAGAGATCGCCCGAGAGGGAGCGTGCGTCGTGGTGATGGCGCGACGGCGCGAGCGGCTGGACGCCCTCGTCGCCGAGATCACTGCCGCGGGTGGACAGGCGGTGGCCGTTGCGGGCGACATCACCGTGGCAGCCGATCGGGACCGCGTGGTGGCCGAGGCGATGGAGCGAGGGGGGCGCATTGACGCACTCATCAACAATGCCGGCTATGGTCAGGTGGGGCCGGTGGAACTCATCCCCCTGGAGGCGATTCGTCAGAATTTCGAGACCAATCTCTTTTCTCTCATTGCCCTGACGCAGCAGGTCATCCCGGTGATGCGCCGACAGCGCCGGGGACGCATCATCAATATCAGCTCGGTTGCCGGTCGAATCGCTCGCCCCTTTTCCTCCGTCTACGACGCGACCAAACATGCCCTGGAAGCCATCTCCGATGGATTGCGGGGAGAGTTGGCTCCCTTCGGGATTCATGTGGTAGTGATCGAGCCGGGGTATATTCGCACGGAATTCACTCAGGTTGCCCAGGAGAAGATGCAGTCGGTGATCGGTGATATCGGGCCGTATGCGCCGTTCTTTTCTCAGGCGGTGGGACGATACGGAGCGGCCCGCCAGTTTGCCGGTCGCCCGGAGGATATTGCCCGCCTGATCGTCACCGCCTTAACGACGCGGCGACCCCGAACGCGCTATGCGGCTCCCGGTCACGCGCATCTGGCCCTGGCGGTCAAGCGCTTATTGCCCGATGGAATGTTTCACGCCCTGATACTCCGGCTGATGGGACTGGCGAAAGCCGCCTCCGCTCCACCAGAGGCCTGACGCTCCGGCCAAGGAGCCGTCGCTCTGGAGTACGTGCGTGCAGACACTTCCCCTGGCCAAACACTGGCACGGGCAACGGTGGCAAAGAGGCGCTCACCCTTTGCTCCGCCGGGCTGGTATACTTTCACCGGCTCCACACGAGCCCACCGTAGCAAACGAGGAGGAGTTATGACGAGACGCATGATTCGGGCTCCCCGAGGCCGGGAAATCAGTTGTAAGGGCTGGCACCAGGAGGCCGCCCTGCGGATGCTCATGAACAATCTCGACCCGGATGTGGCCGAGAAACCCGACGAGTTGATCGTCTACGGAGGAACGGGGAAAGCCGCTCGTAACTGGGAGTGTTTCGACGCGCTCGTGACGTCGCTCCGCGAGCTGGAGAACGACGAAACGCTTCTCGTTCAGTCGGGCAAGCCCGTCGGCATCTTTCGCACTCATGAGTGGGCACCGCGCGTGCTCATCGCCAATGCCAATCTGGTCCCGCACTGGGCCACGCTGGACGAATTTCTCCGCCTGGAAGCGCTGGGTCTGACCATGTACGGTCAGATGACCGCAGGGAGTTGGATTTACATCGGCACCCAGGGCATTGTTCAAGGAACGTTCGAGACGTTTGCCGCCGTTGCCGAACGACATTTCGGCGGCGACTTGCGGGGACGATTGGTCGTCTCCGGCGGCATGGGGGGCATGGGGGGCGCGCAGCCGCTGGCGGCGACCATGAACGGAGCAGCCTTCCTCGGAATTGATGTTGATCCGGCCCGCATCGAGCGCCGCATCAAGACGGGCTACTGCGACCGCATGAGCTTTGATCTCGATGAAGCGTTGACGCTCGTGCTGGAGGCCAGGGCGCGCGGCGAGGCTCTCTCCGTCGGACTTGTCGGCAACTGCGCCGACGTGCTTCCGGAACTCGTCCGGCGAGAGATTGTGCCCGATGTCCTCACCGATCAAACGAGCGCTCACGATCCGCTCAACGGCTATGTTCCCGCCGGTCTCACGCTTGAAGAGGCCGCCCGACTGCGGCAGACCGATCCCCGCGACTACATACGCCGTAGCTACGAATCCATCGCGCGTCACGTCGAAGCTATGCTCGAGCTGCAACGTCGCGGGGCGGTGACCTTTGAATACGGCAATAACATTCGCAAGCAGGCGGAGATCGCCGGCGTGACCCGCGCGTTTGACTTTCCCGGCTTCGTCGCCGCGTACATCCGTCCGCTCTTTTGCCAGGGGCGAGGGCCGTTTCGCTGGGTGGCGCTCTCAGGCAACCCGGCCGATATTCACGCCACGGACGATCTCGTCTGCGAACTGTTCCCCGATGATCGCGTGCTGCAACGGTGGATCCGATTGGCCCGCGAGAAGGTCCGGTTTCAAGGATTGCCCGCACGCATCTGCTGGCTCGGCTATGGCGAACGCGCCGAGTTCGGCCTCGCCATCAATGACCTCATCCGCCAGGGGAAGATCGAAGCCCCCATTGTCATCGGCCGGGATCACCTCGATTGTGGATCGGTGGCCTCGCCTTATCGTGAGACCGAAGGAATGAAGGACGGAAGCGATGCCATCGCCGATTGGCCGATCCTCAACGCGCTGCTCAATACGGCATCGGGAGCCTCCTGGGTATCGCTCCATCACGGCGGCGGCGTGGGCATCGGCTACAGCATTCACGCCGGGCAGGTCATCGTCGCCGATGGAACATCCGAGGGCGCGCGCCGACTGGAACGCGTGCTCACCAATGATCCCGGCATCGGCATTGCCCGTCACGCCGACGCAGGCTATGAGGAGGCCCTCACGACGGCTCGCGAAAAGGGCGTGAAAATCCCGCTGCTGAAATAAGCAGTGGCTGCTCTTTTCCGCCAGGCCTGGGGATCCCGGAGGGACGTCTCCCTCCAACAAAGCGGCATCGAGAATTTATTGAGGGTGCCCCCTGCTCCTCAAAAATATTTTTCGCCGAGGCTCGGCGGCTGCTCGGCAATGCGGACATTGACGCAGGCGGGTTTGCCCGAGGCAGCCATGCGCCGGAGCGCGGGTGCGATTTCTTCGGGACGTTCGACCCATTCGCCATAGCCACCCAACGCCTCCACCACGCGATCATAACGCGTCGGAGCGAGTTTGGTTGCTACGGCGCGTTCGTTGCCGTAGAGAGCGATCTGGGGTCGGCGCATCTGTCCCCAGGCGGCGTCATTTCCAACAACGGACATGATGGGCAGATTGAATCGCACGGCCGTATCGAATTCAAATCCGTTGAAACCGAACGAGCCGTCGCCGAAAATCACCAAAACTTTCTTCTCCGGGTGAGCCAGTTGCGCGGCCAGAGCAAACGGCATCCCGATGCCCAGGCAGCCAAGCGGTCCGGGGTCCATCCATTGACCGGGCCAGCGAACCGGGATGACTTTCGATGCCAGCGAGACGATGTCGCCGCCGTCGCCGATGACGATCGTCTCATCATCAACGAAGTCGGCGATCTCTCGACACAGGCGCAGGGGATCAATCGGCACCTCGGAGCTGTAGAGGCGGGGTTCCATCTTCCGCAGGGCAGCCAGTTCGATCTCCCGGAGTTCATCGCGCCAGGCGGTGAAACGATGCTCAGGACAGCGCGCTACCATCGCTTCTCGCAACGCCTCGAAGATCGCGCCGAGATCGCCTACCAACCCCACATCGGCTGAACGATTCTGTCCGATCACCGCGCGATCCAGGTCCATCTGGATGATTTTCACCTCCGGATGAAGATCGCGTCCGAAGTTGAGGCGAAAATCGAGGATCGCGCCAGCCAGAACGAGAACATCCGCCTGCTGGAGCGCCGCCCGCCGCGAATGCGCGAAGAAATTGGGCGAATCGGGCGGGACAGTTCCCCGACCCATGCCGTTGGTGTACGTCGGCAGGTGGAGAGCATCAATGAACCGATTCAACTCCCGATGGGCATCGGCCCATTTCACGCTGCTGCCGGCGATCAAGACGGGACGACGCGCCTGACAGAGAAGGTCCGCCGCCCGATCAATCAGGGTCATGGAAGGCCGGAGCCCCTGACGCTCAAAGTTCAGGCGGGGCCAATAGACTCGCTTCTCCGATACCTGGTTCATCAACAGGTCAATGGGGATCTCCAGGAAGACGGGCCCGGGAATCCCCGCCAGAGCATGACGCAAAGCCACCTCGATCAATTCCGGGATGCGTTCGGTCTGAAGCACCTGACCGGCCCATTTCGTGATTGGTTTCATGAGGGCGACGTGATCCATCTCTTGAAGCGAGCCCTGCCCGAATTGAAAGAACGGCCCCTGACCTCCGATGACGAGAATCGGGCTATTGGCTCGATAGGCATTGGCCACGCCGGTGACTCCATCGGTGACACCGGGACCCGCCGTGATGACGGCGACGCCCGGTCGGCCCGTGCACCGCGCCCAGGCATCGGCGGCATGCACTGCGGCCTGCTCGTGACGCACATCAATGATGCGAATTCCTTCATCCAGGCATCCATCGTAGATCGGCATGATGTGTCCCCCGCAGAGCGTGAAGATCACATCCACGCCCGCTGCCTTCAACGTCCTGGCGACTAACTGTCCTCCATGCAGGTTCATCGCTTCCTCCCGAAGACGACCAGGCGCGGTCGCACCTTCTCGCCTACAGTCAATGGAGCCGCGGAGTTAATCCCCCGGGGGATCGCTCACCTCTTCCGCTGCTGAACCGAGCGGAAGGAAGCGCCGGTCGAGCAGATGCGTCACATTGACCTTGCCCAGCGCCGCCAGCACCGAATTTTTCAGTCGGGGATAGCGAGCCTCCAAATCGGCCACGAGCGCTTTCATCTGATAGCGAAGCGCCGTTTCATCTTCGCAGTAGGGAGACGCGCAGGAGACGACGGGAAAACCCCGTCCCTGCGCATACTGCCGCAACTCATCTTCAAACACATAACAGAGGGGCCGAATCACAATATGCCGACCGTCATCGGAGATCAGCCGCGGCGGCATGGTGCGAATCTCTCCCCGGAAGAAGATCGAAAGAAGCAGCGTGACGATGAGGTCATCCGCGTGATGGCCCAGAGCAATCTTGGTGGCCTTCAACTCGGTCGCCAGCCGATAGAGTGTTCCCCGCCGGAGCCGCGAGCACAACCCACAGGCCGTTGATCCGGGCTCAAGCTTCTCCAGCACGATCTGATAGGTGGGATTCTTCACGATGTAATACTCGTAGCCGTGCTCTTTGAGATAGTCCTCGATGAGATCAGCGCGGAAGCCGGGATAGCCTTGATCAATCGTTACGGCGAAAATCTCAAACGATACGGGGGCGCGCTGCTGCAGCAGGCGAAGAAGATGAAGCAGCGACCAGCTATCTTTTCCGCCCGACACGGCCACCAGAATCCGATCGCCGTCCTCGATGAGATTGTACTCCTTGATGGCTCGTCCCACGCGACGCAGCAAAGAGCGTTCGAGGGCCTCAAGCGGCTTGCCCACCGCCGGTCGCTCGGCTATGCGCAACTGAACCATAAGCGGGCTAATAGTACCGCAGCCGCGCATTGTCGGCAAACTTCATCGGTGCGCCAGGCCTCGGCCCCGATACGACAGAGTGGTCCTCCGAGGGTCTCCTCACCGCGTCAGAAATTCTCGCGCTCGTGTCAGAAATTCCCGCGCTCGAGAAAACGTGTCACATCAGCGATACGCGAAAATAGCTCCGGGGCTGGGTCAGGCCCGGCGGGACTATAAACCCGCCGAATGGGCGTCTATGCTCCCGGCGGGAAGGCAGAGTAGGTCGGCCGTGCCACCGCCGACTTCTCTGAGGCATCAGAGAACGATGACTGGCCAGGCAACGTGCGCGAGCTGGAGAGCCTTACACTACTCCAACTCACATTGTCGTGCAAAGCAGGTATCGGACGGGAGGAGCAACCTCTGGTGTCAGCTTCGCCGACTGAACTGAGCGACGGAAAGATGAATAAGGCTGTGTTCATCTGGTTGCAACCCATGCCATTGAACCAAGAGAGTGACGGCAGCCATGACCAAAGCCAGATGAGCGGGAAAATAGTCCCGGACGCGATGAGTCACACGGTTGACATGGCGGATGCTGATCAACATGGAGTGGACCGTCTCCACAGCCATCCGGACATTCCAGACACCCAGGACACAAACTTTCATGTTGAACGGATCGCCCCGGCGAGCATCAAAGGCCGTGTCAGTCAGGACGATCATCGGACCATCGAATCGAGCAATCAGGGGCTTGAACGTGGCATCATTCACCTTGACCGTAGCACAATCCCAGTCCACCACTGTCTCCCACCGGTTCAGGACAATGCCCGATTTGCCGCCCCCAATCCAACGAGGATTCGACTTGCCCTGTTTGCTGACCTGATGGGTCGGGTTTGTACGATCATTTCACATGTACTTCCGCACAGTTCGACTCGCTTTTTTACTGACCTGACGGGGACGGCGGCCTTGCCGGATCGGGTGCAGCAACCTGGGGCCACAGGTATCGGCCATCCCCAGCACCGGGAGGTGGGCTAAAGACGCGATGGGCCGAAGCAAGATGGGAAAGAAAGTGAAGACGAATCATAAGTGCACACTTCCTTCGCGCCACGGTTGAAAGTCTTGGTATTTATTCCGCCACACGCCGCGCGCTATCAGCCGTTCATAACTCTGGTCGCTGTGTCGCGCCAGCTCGCAGACGCGCACGCTGCCGTCATCGGCTTCAAAGAAGAATACACGCTCGTCACGGTGACCTCTCGGATAGACGAGACAATCACAGTTGCGCACCCGCTCTGAGCCACTGATACGCAACTCGCGCAGTCCCAGTTTCTTGAGCGCGCGATCAAATAACTCGCGCACGTCGGGGGCAGCAGCGCGGTAGGTGTCCCAGGCTTGCGCTGAGAGCCAGATGGGTTCAGGCTTTGCTTGTGCTACATGGTCACGGTAGGCTTCATAAAATGCCTCACCCGCGGGCGACAGCAGCGTGAAGCCTTCTTCCTCTGCGAGCAGCAACCGCACCTCCTCTGGCAATCCGCGCAGCCGTGCGTCCACTTCTGGCGTTGGGCGCAAGTCGGCATTAATCCACTCAAAGAACTCCTCACAGCTTGCCAGCAGCGAGTAATCCCAACTGATAGGCGTGGGCGGCATTTCGATGATGTCACGGAAGGCTTCGTGAATGTAGTAAACGGGCACATCGAACAGCAACCCCACCAATGTCGCATAGGCGATTTCCGCCTTGAACCCGCCCGTCGCATTGATGAGCACGCTGCGTCCCTGGGCTTTCTCGCGGCGAATCTGATCAATGAGCGTTGCCACGAGCGACCGCAAGCCCCGCATCTTGAACCGGCTCTCTGTATAGGTCAGGTCGGGCACTTCTATCACGCGGGTTTCGCATCCCGAGTTCTCGTAGTGCCGCGCCAACGCCTCCGCGCACTGCTTGCCCTCGACCGTTTGCGAGCACAGGAACACAATGCGCTCGTCGCCTTCTGTCAATAGCCGCGACAGCGAATTGGTTTCGGCGCTGGCTTTCACAGCGTCCGTCTGACGCAGGTAGTTAGCAAGCTGGTATTCATCGGGCTGCTGCTCGTTCAAATCCCGTCTGGCATTGCTTAGCAATGACGTGCCGACAGTGGTCAGAATGGTACGCATAGAAATTGCCCTCCTTACCCGTTTTATGTCCTCTTGGAGTTCGTCGCTTTCCGTACCAACCTCCTGTAGGAGCGAACGGGCGCTTGCCAACAAAGTCAAAGCATCAAGAAAGTGGCTGTATACTTCTTCGACCAAACCCATCACATGAAGAGCGGCAGCATGTGTAACCTTGTCTCCAACTTGCTGACTCAGCAGACGGCTGTGGTTAGCGAAGTCAGCAGCTTCGTCAAATCGCCCTTGCTCTAGACAAAGCCAGGCTAATGCTGCCTCCGTTTGTGCTTGTCCCAACTCGTTTCCTGCTTGTCGGTCTAACTCCAAACTCTGTCGGTATCGGTTTTCAGCGGCGTCCATTTTCTGCTCGTTGTATAACAACGCTGCTTCCCGACGAAGCCAGACGGCGCGTGCCGCATCGTCACCAACCTGCTCACACAGGTCAAGCGCTTGCTGGCAGAGAAGGCGTAGGTCTTCTGCCACTGTCCACAAGTCTTCAGCGCAGGCAAGCGCCTTTGCAGGTTCGCCTGCTTCCCGCCAGTGGTTGAACGCACGGCGGGTGTAATCCGCCCACCGCCGGCGGGCGTTTTCGTCCCAATCTCCTACGTCTGGTGAAATCTGTGTCTGCTTAACCTGCGTGCGTCGTTCTTCCAGCCATTCCGCAGCGCGAGCATGCAGCCGTTTCGCCTCCTCGCCTAACCTGGAACGCCAGTAGTCGCGGAGTATATCATGAAGAGAAAGACGATCGTCCGCATCGCGTTCTAACAAATGGGCATCAATCAACCCATTAATGGCGTTACTCGTATCAGTCACAGCGGTTGCAGTGCACACTGCCTCCAGCAGCGCGCGCTCATGCGGCTCAGAGAAGATGCACGCTGCTCGAAGCGCATCGCGTTCAGAATCAGTGAGAATTTCCGTTAATTCGTCCAACCACCTTTTCATGTCACTTGACCAATCGGGCAGATCAAGGTGCAGCAGTTCGTCAACGGAACGCCGCCGTGCAGCGAAGGCAGCCAGTTTCATGGCCTCTGGCTCACCACCGCACTTATGCCAGATGGCAAGAGCCTGTTCTTCACTCAACGTTTCCCGTAGAGCGTCTTCACACACTATGAGGTATTCACGAGCGAACTCTTGCGGCAAAGGGTCAAGGCGAAGGAACTTGTGGACTCCTGTTGGGAGTTCCGTGCTCTCCAGCACAGACGGCTCTCTACGCCCCAAAAGTAGCAACTTCGTCTGCCCTGGACTCCGGTCTATGGCTATCACCACTTGGTTTAAGGTCTCATGGGCAAGGAAGTAATTGTCCAACACAATAAGCCGCTGTTTCTGCCCTAGCCATCGCGTCAAGGCGTTCAATCGGCTTTCGTAAAGGTAACTGGCGTTGGTGAGTTGTTGGTAGTAATCGCTGTCCGCAGCAACAGGATCCTCAGCAATCTCCTTCGCCCACTCGTCAGCGAACGATTTAAGAATGCTTTCCATTGTTACCCGAGCTGAACAGTTCACCCAGTAGACTTTCCATTTGCCGCTTTGTTGGGCTTCGTCGCATAACTTTGCTGCAATACAGGTCTTACCGCGTCCAGGGGGTTCAGCGATGGACAGAGTCTTCTGTTCTTCATCCTCAAGCCACTGCCACAATTGTTCTAATTCCCTGTCTTTGTCTATGAACTTCCCGGGAGACGGTGGTGGTGAGAAAATGCCTATAGGAGAGGGCCTTGTTCGGAACTCCTCAGGAGTCGGCGGAGGCGGTTCTTCTAGCTCCCGCAATTGTTCAGCGATGATCACCGCTTCATTTTGCAGAGATTTCGTATCCCGCATTTGCAGCCTAACGCTCTTGTAAAACTCAGAGACTGATGGCGGTGAATCGAGAACTCCCATCGCTCTCGCCTTTTGCGCGAGGAACTCCCATTCCTGTTTTACACGGTACGCAGGGTCTTTTATGACATCTTTCACATCGCGCTGACGAAAGAAGGAATAAACTCTCCACCAACGTCGTATTTGCCAGATACGAATACCCAATACATAACGCATTGCCCTGCGATAGATGCGCAAACGGGTGACTGCTTCAGAGGAATACCAACGGTATACGATCCAGCCAATCAGTGCTATTAAGAGCGCAGCAAGAAGCGCGGATATGACTTGAATTAAGATCTCTCGCCACATACCACGCTGCTACCTCCTTTAACCATCCTATCCCTGCGTTGAGCTGAAAAAGCCATATCCTGCCGCTGTCTTGCTGCCAATGCCTAAGTTGCTTAGCGCCGTTCTCAACCATGCCTCAGCGGTTTGGCGTAGATGGCTGTCCCGAGACGCCAAGGCAAAGGCAAAGGGCGTGCGTTCGACAGTAAGGAAATACACGGGCACAGGGCTTAGGTAATCTGCAGGCGGAGTCGGCCTGCCCGTTTTATCTACCCTTTGCTGGTAATAGTCAGCATAGTGTGGATTCATGACGTCGAGTTTCATACGCGGCGCTTGCGCCGGGTAAGCGTCGAAGAAGATAACTTTACCTTGCCGCTTGGTTGTGCCGAAAACCGCATAGAAGTCACCCGCCAACGCATGCCATTGGTCGAGGTTAAGTGATTGCACAGCCGCTACGTCGCGGCACAATTCGTCCCCCTGCAATTGCTCCAACGTTTCTGTCTGCTCCTTCACCGAACCTTCAGACAACAACTGGTTAAGCAATTGCAACGGCGTTTTGCGCTTCGCCTTCCCACGCCATTCTGCCTCATCGTCCGAAACGGAAGGCACGCCTAACTTTTCGGCAATCTCCCAAAATGCTTGTGCTCGTGTCACCCCCTTTACCGCGCTGGCAGGAATGAAAGGTACGCCGTAGATGCGGTGCAGGGTGATGTTGGTCTCTAACACATGCCCTGACCCTAAACCGATAACGACACGCCACTCCGGTTCTGCTGTGAACTGCACCACATCGGGCTCATACGACTTAAGCATCGCTTCCCAGCGACGGCTGCACGCGGTGAGGAGCTGATTTAGTCGTTGGAGGTTGAGCGGTGCGGCTTCACGCCTTTTAGACTGTTGACTCTGTTCCCACTGATTGCCCCGCCGTTCGTACAGAATAAAACGGTCAAGCCACAGGCCCAGGTTCTGGCATTTGCCGCCGTGTGTACGCACGATAGTCGTAGTGTCATTTGGCAGTGGAAATACGGCTACCGGTTGCGAAGGCTCTGGACGTCTGCGTCCCATTGGTTGTCGTGGTCTATCTTGGCGCATGGCTCATCATTCTCCTAACTCTGCTTCCGCAAACCGCTTCAGCCAATTGATGAAGGCTAAAGCCTCGGCAGTGGCGCGGCGGTAAGCATTACTGTCGTTATTCATCACCCACTGCAACAAGGGCTGGCTGCTGGTTGGGTCCACTTGGGGTCTGACCCAATTAGACAGGTGCTCATAGAGCAACGCGTGTTCGTCAAGGGGATTGCCTTTCGTCTTGGCATTGAGGAACGCCAACGACTGTCCTAACCCGTTGGTCAGGATATAGGACGGCATCTTTTGGACAAGACTTTTGTATTTACTGCCAAACTCCTTGCCCTTCTTTTTCACTTCCTCAACACATCTCCACGCTTGTGCCGCTCGCTCTTGGTCTTTGGTTTGCTGAAGACTTGGCATGATGGTCACCTCCCATCACAGCTTAATGAATTCGTCTACCGTCAATCCCGCCTGGCGGATAATCGCCAGGGCCGCCACGCTATCAGGTTTGAGGGCGGGCAATCGGCCCACGCAACGTTTCCCACCTTAACTTCAACAACCTCAAATTCTGCTGCTTCATAGTTAGCAGGCAGCGGTTCGCCGTGCTTGCGAAGGCTGGCGATGTAGCCACTGATGGCATCTTTGATCATCGCCAGCGCTTCTTCCTTTGTTTCCCCTTGCGTCACGCAACCAGGGAGAGCCGGAGCCGAAACGATGTAACCACCCTCTTCGGCTGGTTCCAGATAAACAAGGAAACGAGCCATCACATTCACCTCCCATCAAGGTTCTATTCGCAATTTAACAAGCCCTCTCCCCACCGTTTCATCACCACCCAACTGGACGCGATTCAGTCTCAAGTTTTTTAAAAAATCCAGTACTTCCTGCGCCGTGCCTTGCCATCCTTGTGGCAGTTTGCTCTTGTCTACGCGCGGCTTGGTGGCAAACAGCGGGGCGTAAAGCAACGTGTCAGTCGGCAGATGCTCCTCGCTCCACAGTGCACCTTCCGCCACTGTTTTTGTTTCATTCTCCAAACGAATACGGTTGACGACTTCGGTGGAGAACTGCGTGAAGTCGCGGAAGGCGTTTTCCGGCAGGATAACGAGACTCTTTGGTAATTTCTTCCGCCAATAGTCATATTCGCTATCCGTCGGCAAAGCGTTGCTTGCCAGCCATTCCGCGATGGCTTTCACCTGCTGGTCTTCCTCCGCATCAAATGCGAACTCCTCCAGCACCACCTTGCCGTCGGCAGTGACATCGTTGCCAGGGGCCACAAGTGCTGTCTTCTCTGCTTCCTTCGGATCATGGGACTTATCTTCGGGTCCTATCGCTTGCCAGTTGAATGGTAGTCCGATTGTTTTCGCATCCCGGCAGAAACGAGCAAGAGCATCTTTGGAAGTTGTCCACGCAAACACGCCGATCAGCGAGCGCACGGGAAAGAGCAGCAAGCGAGCATCACCAGGGGAGAACGCGCCTGCGTGTTCGGAGGCTCGTTGGGTGTCCGGTCCGAAGACAATTTCAACTTTCTTTGTCCACTCTTGGTCACTGGTTTTGTTCGGATGGTCACTCGCTTCCGCCCGCAGTTTGCCCTTAATGCCCGAGGCTTGCACCATCGGATAGTTGGTCACCCGCTCCCGCTGAACGGGCAGGTCCACGACACCAAGGGATGTGCCACTGCCGGCATGAAGCGGCGTCTCGACGTAAAGGTAGAGCATCGCTTTCGCTTCAAACATAATCCCACCTCCCGATGAAAACTTGACCAAATCCAATTTGACTGAACCGTGCCTGTCCATCGTCATCTGTGATGACTTCAGGTACGGTCACCTCACCATCGCTCTCAAACAAGAACACACTGCCAGCAGGCACGAAACGGCGCATGGGTTTGTGTCGGTTTCGTGCCAGGTCAAAACCACCGATCGCTTGCGCGCGCGGTACAGCAGCAGCTACAAGTCGCACAGTGCCACCTGTGATAAATCGTCCCCAGTCATCAGGCTGCCAGCCAGTAGCAAAGTAGGCAGGTGTTGCAAAGTAAAGTTTGAATTTGCCTTGCACTACGCCGCCTGCCGTAAGGGGCGGTACCTCATCCACTTTCCGATACACAGCCGCCTTTGAATCACCACCAAGTTGTAGGAGCCCCTCATCGCTTAATTGCACGCCGTTCACATCCAACCATAATCCTACGCCATGTTGAAGTCGCACGAACTCCACTTGAAACAAATGCCCACCTGCGCCGCCTCGATGCGGACGCTTAAACTGGCTATCAATGCCGACATGAAAGCGCGATTCGCGGTCGAACAACTCATGCTCTGGGGTTACGCTGAACGGTTCCCCATTTAGGTAGTGCTGCAATTCGATTTCGCTCAACCAACCACTTGGGGCTTCGATGCGGGCTATCGTCCGATGCCAGAGCAAACCAAGCGAGTTCGCACCGACCGTCGGATTGCTCTCGAATGAGGACTCTGCTGCGAACAAGGGGGCAAGTGCGATAGGATGCGGACATCCTGCTAACACTACGTCAGAGGGGAGGGAGAAGTAACGCATAACCCGTCCATTCTCCTGCCGAGCTATGAACGGACCCCGCAGGCGCAACTGCCCGTAGTCATCGGCATAGCCAATTCCCGGCACAGACACAGCACCCGAGGCGTAGGCAGTATAGGACACTCCTTTGTCTGCTAGCACTCTTGAGCGGATCGCCCCTTGCATTGTGAGCGGCGTGGGCGGGAACAAGCTCAGAGCACGATGATCCTCACCAGCAACAAACGGGCGCCCATCGCGGAACAAGAGCACATCACTTGGCTCAATGAAAATACGCATCACTCACCACCTCCTCCCTGTGCTAAGAAGCGCAACAGCAATAACCATTTTGCCAGTTCGATCAGACCCGGTTGTGGCTCACTAGGTGATGGGTCGGCACTTGGGCAGTGAATGTCCAGCGCACGCGCTAAGTGCGCCAGTTGTGGCGCGAGCTCTTTTGCTTGTCGTTCGCCTTGCTGAGGGTTGAGCGCGCTTCCACGATGCCGTTTGAGTAAGCGGCGTAACTCGGCTTCGTAGGCGGCAGGCACAGCAGCTAGCGTGCGGGCTTCGTCAAAAACGGCATGCGCGAACTTCATCGAGATCCGTTTGTCGGCAAACCGCTGCTGAAGATCAGTAAGCAAATCCACCGTGTCGCGGGTGTTACTTGGGGGTGTATTAGAATAGAACCACTGTGCTCCGGCACGTATTTCTTCCCCTGACCGCTTGAGAAAATGGATGCAAATGGCATTGCGCCCATAGTCTTTTTTCGCAGACTCCTCGGCGCGGCGCACTGCGGCCAGTGCGGCGTCAAGAGGTGACAGGTGATGCGCGATGGTGATGCCAATGGATGCGGTCGCGTTCGGCCCCATCGTCATCAAAGGCCTGCTGTTGAACGTCACAAAGCCACTGACCCTCACATCCCGGAAACGAACCTGTATATTGAGCCTGGCGTCAATATTCACTTCCCCACTAAACGACGCTCGCAGTTCGCGTGCAGCGGGAAGTACTTGATCCACTGGGATCAACGCCAGCACGTCATCACCGCCCGTATACACTACCCGTCCGCAGTAACGCTGTTCTATCACCAAGGGGACCAAATACAGCGCGAAATTCGCAAGCGCGCTGCTCATGGCAGCGTGCAGCGCAGGGCTTAGCACTCGCTTGGCGTCAAGCACCGCGTTCCAACCGGGATAGTTGGAGCGTAAGTCGTTCACCACGGCCGGGTGAAGCGCCTGCTCAAATAACGGTGCTTTGTCCCCGCTCAGCCACTTGCCCATCTCATCGGCGTCAAGCATCAGGACGGCGAAGTATTTGGCTGGACGAGGGATGCCCGCTTCCTCAGCGGCTTTTAACAGTCTCCTAAGCGAACCCTGCGCAGCAGCGACATCAGATTCGGTGACATCAAGATCATAATCGGCCTTGAGGCGCTCGCGAGTGAATGTCTCTTCAAAGAGCACATCGCCATCGTACTTCAGAAACTTGTCAGCAAGGGCTTTCGCTTGCGGAGACACGTTGGACAACTGAAGGCACATATTACGAAGTTTTGGAATCGCGCCTTCAGCAACTGTTGGCTCGAATCTCAACCGCTGTAGTATTTGGAGATGGTCCTGTAATGTTTGAGCTAGCCTCTGACCATGCTGTGGATCGCTCAGCTCGCTCAGCACTCCTTCCTTGAAGGAAGCGACAGCCACTTCGCTGGTGGACGGGAAACCGCCCCGTAAGCCGAGTTCCTTCTCAAAGAACCCACGTTGCACCAGCCGCTTGACCGTACAAACACCGCACAACCGCTCCCGCCCACCAGGCTTGATGGTGACAACCTCGCCGGGCACCCGACGCACTTGATTGGCAACATGCGCCCAGTGGTCGCGTGCTGATTGAACCTGGCTGCGTAGTGCGGAGCGGGTGCCGCAAAGCGTGCATTTTTCGCCCAGTTCCTCGATGGGCGCGAAGTCGCGCAAGCCTTTCCGCGCTTCAAAGCCACGCTGTACCAAGTCGTGCAAACGGCTGTAAACGGTGCCGATGTTGACCATCTGTGGCGCGGTAGCGCAGAAGACGTCATAGATGCGCTGAAACTCCCACTCCGATGGCGGACGGAGCAGGCGGCGAATCTCATCCAAGGCAGCATCCGCTTCACCCTTTGACTGCTTGAAGGACGAGACATCCGGCCAGCGATGAATAGTCCAATAAATCTCGGGCATTTGCTGCTTATGCGCATTGTACATTTCCTGCCAGGTTGCGTCTGTCGTCACCTGCGCTGTCGTCCGTAGCCACGCCGCGACCTCATCAGCTAGCGTATTCCAGGCGATGCGGACCTGCTCGGCTACGCGCTCTGCCACGGATTTCGCTTCAGCAGCAGGCAGTAGCGCGACGAACTTGTTAGGCAGCGTCGCCCGCGTCAGACCGCCAGGATGCGGTGACACCGACAAACCATGCTGCTTTGCCAGCCAGTGGTCAACGAGCGGCTGCCCGCGTAGGCTTGGATACAGCACGGCATCGGGACCAAACTCATCGGCGATGACATTGATACCGCACCATGTGAGGTAGGACAGGATATAACTGCCCATCCACAAGTCCTGCGTCCGCCGCGCCGTGCGGATAAAATCTTGTACGGGACCGACAGAACACACCATCAGCGCCGCGCGCGGCAGGGCGACCGCCAATGCCGCTGTGATGCTTAAATGATCCCACAGTGTATGATCCACAACGCGCGTGTCGGCTGGGACAAGGTGCCACTCCTCTGCCAAACCGTTTATGGCATTGTGATGCGCGAGTGCATCAGCCAGGTTTCGCCAGAGCCAAAGAAACCGTTGTTGCACAGTATTGGTCGAATTCAATGCCTGTGTAAAAACATGGTTCAGAGCGTTTATGACCGTGTTGAAGCTGGCTTGGCGAACTTGATTCAGCGGTTGCTGGCGACCTGCCAGCGGATGGCAAACACAGGGCGATTGGAGAAAATCTTGAGTGCTCAAATTTATGTCTCGCGGGAAAGCCGCACGGTCCATTGCCGATGCAACCTGATCTGCCTTCTTCACAGCTTGACCTATAGGTGTCGCTTCAAACTGAGCCCGCGTGAGTTGAGTCCCTGTGGTGTTAAACAAGGCCTGAAAGTCGCTTTGACCAACTAACCGCTCTATCCGTTCAAATGCCCGTCGCTGATGCCCCTGCAATGCTAATACTTTGTCTGGCGGATCATGCAACAGAGCGATAAGTTTTAGCTTCCAATCCACGCTCACCAGTTCGTCACCTCCAGCAAAGGAATAGTTTGCCCAAGGTCATTCAGGAATGTGTCCAGGATGCCCAAGCCCGGCGGAGTGCCACTAGCCGGTGGTCTGCCGCGCTGCCGCAGTTCCAACATCTCTCCGCTCTCCAGCAGCGCCGCTTTAAAGACAGTCATCACCACCGTATGCTGCCCATTCGTCAGCCGGACTGCGCGAACCAAAAGAGGCGAAGCGCGGCGATCGTGAGTGGCCCCTGCGAGCATTCCCTGTTGACCGCCCAGCGAACGATAGTAGAACACAATAGGGAGGCCGAAGGCGGCACGCTCGACCGATTGCAGAGTAGGGTTGCCGCCGCTCACCACATTTTTCACATTCTGGTAGTCTGGCTGTCGGCGGTTACGGAAAGTTTGGAACTTCTGCCCTACTTCGTCTAGCGCCTGCTCCCACGTGCTCCACGTCCTATTCAGCACTACGATGCGGCAGCAGTGGGGGTGCAAGACATCAAACGCCGGGTTAGCACTGACAGATGCTGCTGGGAAACCACCTGCACGGACGAGTGCCCGCAATTGTGTTAGCCCGCTCGCAAGTTCATCGCGTAGCTGCTGTGGGGAGTGGGCCCGCACCGGTAAGTCCGGCACGCCGGAGGGAAGTTGCCCCTGGATATTCACGACCTGCACACTCCCACCGCCGCGCCGCGACCGTGAGCCGATGCCGCCCAGATGTGTCAAGAGCCACAATGATGCTAGCGCCCTTTTGAGCGGCTCATCGCTTCTCACACCGGGACGGGTTTGTAAGGTCAAAGTGAACGACGTTCTGGCAGGCAGACATTGGCGATTAGTGCGTAACATTGACCAAAGGAGATAACTCACTCCGGGCTGGTTGGACTGAAAGCGTTGGGGGCGCGCTTGTCCCGAAATGCGCACGATGACGGGCGAGCCTCTCTCCGTCTCGCCGAATACGGCCGTTTCCGCCTCGCGGAGTGTCGTCAAGTTTCCATCTCCAATGACTCCACCCACCAACGCTCGCCACCAGAAACGCAGGATGCCGCGAAAGGAGGCCGGGCGCAATTCTGGATCACCTCGCGGGTCTGCACCCCCGAGGAAAATTGGAGTCACAGCTTCGACATTGAATCGCACTTGTGCCATTAGCTTTTATCCTCCTGGTATCTTAAATAATCCTTCACTCCGTTCAGCTTAAGCAGCGGGCACAAAACATGCCCATTCCGATGAATGAGAATCTACCTCCGATTTCCCGATGCAACCAACTTGATGAACCACCCGATAATTCTGAGCGGCAGCATCACGACGAACTTCAATACATCGTGGACGAGGTTTCCCACTACACCTGCCCAGACATCCCGGGAAAGGATGAGCCTGAGAAGAGCCAAAAGACATGATGACGAGGACTATGAGCATGAACGAGTTTGCCGCAATCTGCTCCTCGGTGCTGGAGATGATACCAAAGAACATTGGCCCACGAGGTACCCAGATGAGAAAACCACCGATCCACTTCGGCCTCACCAAGCTGATGGTGATCCCCAAAGCGATGAGAACGAACAGGGTCAGTTCCAATCCCGACATAAAGTTCCGCTCAAACGCAGGCAAGGATGCCAGTACCAAGTCGCTTTTAACAGGCAGACTGTCCGTCTATCTAAACAAACGCCTCGCGCTGTCCATCGCACCAAAGTGGCAGCCGAACCACTTGATCCAACTGCCCGGCTTCCGGGTGAGCGTCTAAGAGCCCATACGAAAACCCCTCATCAAGGCGTGATGACGAGACGATATCAGAACGCAGGCCAAATGAATCATCGCTCCATAATGCGCCAACTCCCGCTTCCATCGCACCAACACGCGACGGAACTGGTTTGCCCGGGCATGAGTTCGCTCCACCACCCGGCGAGAAGCCGGATGCTTCTTGTTCTTCTTCGTGCGGATCGCCAAGTCATCCTCGTGGCCTTGCTTCAGGTGCAAAACAAGAATCGCGCTCCAAGACGCCTTCGGCGAGATCTCATAATCGTAGCCTTTGTCTAAGCTCAGATGATGCAAGCGATAGACGACTTTTTCTTCTGGTCGCGGGACGATAAGGCCAACGACCGTCTCCACAGCGACGATTTTATCATGGGTGTTAGCGATGGTCCTCATCACCGACAAGAGTGCACCTCAGCGATCAGTCAACATACTCCGTTTGGTCCCGCATTTGCCTCGATCTACAGGACCCGGCCTTGTCCCCTCACTGCCTAGCGGGGCCTTGGTGATGACCCCATCGAGCGCCTGCCATTTCCAGGAGAACCACAGTTGCCCATCGTAATATCGCAACAACACTTTTCCAGCCTGAGCAAACACCCTCGCGTGGAACCATTAGGGTTATCCTCCGTGCACCACCGAGTCTAACGCCCGCTCCTGACGTGCAATCGCCTGCCTTGGACAGCCGGTTCGCTGCATATAGATGATTTCGTCACAGATCCGGTGAAACGGCGTCGCGCGCCGCCCCGGTCTCCCTCGGTTCTTTCTCCCATTCCCAAATCGGCGCAATTAGATCATCGGACACATGCCGTAGCGAGTCCCTGACGGTCTTGGTCGCCATATCCTCCGTTGATAAGTTAATCAAACAAAAAAGCCTAGGCCAACCGAACCTTATTGTATGGTCGGGCTTTCGTACAGATTCCTAATAATCCTGGGATGTCGCTTCAGGACGTGATCGCCCCCTTCTCGAATGAATTTGCTCATGTGCACGCGGGTTTTCGCCGAAAGCCGGTTCAGTTGCTCCTTCTGCTCAGGATTCAGGCAAATCGTGGTGATCACATTTTTGCCTGATCTGGCCATAAGGCCCTCCGACTCTCTCGTCGCTACTATATATTTTGTCCACAACGATGTCAATTGAAATTAACACCGAAAGTTGTCCCAAAAAGGAGGCGCCCTGTAATACCGGCTTGTCTTTTCAGTCGTCGCAGAGTGGATCCTTTGTCAAGAGGTGACCACCACGGGCTTAAGACTAGATTAGGACCATAGAAAACAGGACGTCGCAAAGCCTCCCAGCACCGCTTAACGCCTGCACGTTCTCTGGCTCCTCGGACGCGGATACGCCCAAACCCAAGTCGCCCACACGCTGGGGGGTTTACTTACACACCGTCCAGAGGTGGGTTGGGTGGTACGCCAGGGCGGGTTGTCCCACCTGCTCGAGCGCACGTGTGGCGGGGCAGGACGTCAAGCCAGGAATCTGACCCTGAAGCACCAGTCGGTCGTGCGGGACATGGTTTTCGGCCGCGGGGAGAAGCAAGGCAATGGATCCAGGAGCACATTGGGGGGTATTGAAAACCTGGTGCGACTATGACTTGAGAAACTCAAGCTGCGACGCAAGGTAGCTCGTCCGCAAGCGGTACGCGCCCAGGTGCGGGAGGCAAAAAAGGGCTTGGCGAGGCATCAGCGAAGGCGGGGGTTGAGGAGGGAGTAACTTTTTGCAAACGAGTGCTTGCCGTTCTTCGGCGGTCAGATGCGTTGGCAGAAGTACAAGGGGTGACGATGGTGCAGCGGGTGGAGCAGGTGTATGTGTGGCGATACTGGTGCTGGCGGTTAATGGGGGAGTTGCGATGGAGGTGGGTGGAGCGGTGGCCGGGGGAGGTGCTGGCGGTTGTGGTGTCACAATGGCGCGAGGCCGGGGGGCCGGCGCATCGTTTGAGGGCAGTGCGTGAGGTAGGTGTGCCGTTGGTGGTTTTGCTGGCATATACGCTTAAATTGAATCCGGTGGAGCGGGTGTCTTTGGGAGGTGCGTCGTTGGGTAGAGGGTGTGGTGTATGTGGGGTGGGCTATTGAGGTGAAGGTGGTGGCGGGAGTGTTGCGGGAACTGGCGTTGTCGCCTGATCGGGTGCGTTCGCTAGTGGGTTAATCCTGAAGGGTGGAGGCGGTGGAGCGGTGAGGGGAGAGAGAACACGGCGTTTGGAAAGACGATTAGTATAAACCCGACACCCGAATGGGCGTGGTGCGAGCGCCTGCCTCCGGTGGGGCTGTAGGAGCGCACGCCGGAAGGCGTGCACTCCCGGCAAGCCCCGTCCAGGGGCATCATGTCTATGACCCCGGATAGAGTTTTTTCATCAGTCGGTCTTTGACGGCTGTGGCCTGAGTGAACGCGCGGTCGGCCTTCGTCCGCACGGGATCGAAGCGGAATGTGTGCCATTCGATCCGGGCGCTCTTCAACTCGCCTCGCGCCTGGTCCAGTTGCTTCTGCTCGTCGGTCACGGTCACGCGTTGACTCTGGGCGGCTTCGATCAATCGGTCGGCCCAGATCATGACGGCGTTGGCCCGGCTGAGGGCGAGCATGACTTCTTCCGCTTGTTTGACCAGTTCGGGTCGAGGCGGCATGAGCCCATCCTGTGAGTTATGGCAGGTGGCGCAGAGAGCTGCCGCTTCCTGCGGGCTTCTCACGGTGGAGTTGGCCATCTGACGATGGCAGGTCGTGCAGGTGGGGCCGATCTCGGCGATGCCGAGTTTCAACTGGTGGGCGCTTGCGGCCAATGCGCTGCGAATCTCCGCGTGGCACCGGCCGCAGGTCTCCGGTTGGTTCCTCCCATGAGTCCGACTGGCCGGATCCGACGAAGGAAGCATTCCCGCATGAGCCTGTTTGGCCTCGGCGCGGCTGGGATCGCCGCCATGACAGGCTTCGCAACCGACGCCCTTTTCCTTGTGAACCGAAAGGTGCCAATCGTAGTAGCGTTGACTGACGACGATCGGGGCTGTGATATTTCGATGGCAGGTGACGCAGCTATTGTTCTCCAGTGCTTTTGACTCCTGGCTCGGGGTGACGAACATGGAGACCGAGCCGATAGTCATCGCGCTCGCTCCCACACAGAGAAGGGTGATCGGGATGAGGGGTTTCATAATCCGAGCCTCCTTTCGCGAGCGGCGCGAAGCAATTCCTCGCGGAACTGCGGATGGGCGATGCGAATGAGCGCCTCCGCCCGCTCGCGCAGATTCTTGCCGTGCAAATAGGCGATGCCGTACTCGGTGACGACATAATGGACATCGGCCCGCGTGGTGACCACACCGGCGCCGGGCCGCAGCACGGGAACAATGCGGGAGACGGTGCCGCCGCGCGCCGTTGACGGCAGCGCGATGATGGGTTTGCCCCCGCGCGACCGCGCCGCTCCCCGAATGAAATCTACCTGGCCGCCCACGCCGGAATAGATCATCGTCCCGATGGAATCGGCGCAGACCTGACCGGTGAGATCCACCTCGATGGCGGAATTCACCGCCACCATCTTGTCGTTCTGGGCGATGACAAATGGATCATTGGTGTAGTTGGCCGGATGGAACTCGAACAGGGGGTTGTTGTGGAGGTATTCGTAGAGGCGACGGCTGCCCAGGGCAAATGTGCAGACGACCTTGCGGGGATGGAGCGTCTTCCGCGCGCCGGTGATGATGCCGGCCTCGATGGCTTCCATGACGCCGTCGGAGATCATCTCGGTATGGATGCCGAGATCCCTTTTCCCCTGCAGCGACGCGAGCACGGCATCGGGGATACCGCCGATGCCCAGTTGCAATGTGGAGCCATCCTCGATGAGTTCGGCGATGTACTCACCGATCTTTCGCTCGACCTCGGTCATGCCCGACCGCTCCAGCTCCGGCAGGTCGCAGGAGACTTCCACGATACGGCTCACCCTGGAGACGTGGACATAGCAGTCGCCCATGGTGCGAGGCATCCGGTCGTTGACCTGAGCGATGACGGTCCGCGCGGCGGTGATGGCCGCCATCGTCATGAGGCATTCGACGCCCAGACTCAAAAAGCCGTGCTCATCGGGCGGGCTCGTCTGGATCAAGGCCACATCGAGCGGCATCTGACCCGACAGGAAGAGTTCGGGAATTTCGTGCAGAAAGATGGGAACGTAATCGGCGCGACCCTCGTTGACGGCGGCCCGATCCGCTGGCCCGACGAAGAGGGAATTGAGCCGGAAGTGTTCCTCCATGCCGGGTTGGGACAGCGGATCGTTGCCCAGCAGCAAGGCCGACGTGACCGAGATGCCGCGGAGTTCATCCCTTCGCGCAGCCAGAGCCGAGAGCAACACATAGGGCGTGGCCGCATTCCCGCTGACATAGAGACGATTGCCCGAGGTGATGACCGAGACGGCCTCCTCGGCCGTCACGCGCTTCCGTTGATAGTCGTTCCACCAATTCATCTCAAGGCATCTCCTGAACCATTTGCTCCAGATCGGCCGCAGGCACGCCGGCGAGTCCCAGGCTGGCGGAGATCGTTCCCTCCAGAGCATAGAGGCCGCGCCGGAGCGCCGCATCCGTTTTCAGGGCCGCCGGCAGGCCGCGCCCGACGATCTCCGACAGATACGGCAACAGCGCATTGGTCAGCGCATGAGACGACGTCCGAGCCACCATCGCGGGAACATTGGGAGCGCAAAAATGGATCACCCCGTGAGCCGTGAAAAGGAAGTCCTCGTGAGGCGTCAGAGTGGACGTCTCCACGCATCCGCCCTGATCAATGGAGAAATCCATGATGATGCTCCCCGGTCGCATCCGCTTGACCATGTCGGCTGTCACCAGCACGGGAGCCCGCTGACCGGGGACGAGAACGGCTCCGATGAGGACATCGGCGAACGTGACGAACTTCTCGATGTTATTTCTCGTCGCCAGGGCGGTGACGACGCGCCCACCGAAGGCGGCGTCAATCTTCATCAACTGGGTGATCTCCTTGTCGAGGACATAGACGTTGGCCCCGACACCCAGGAAAGCGCGCGCCGCGTAGTAGCCGAGCGTCCCGGCGCCGAGGATGACGACGTCGGCGGGTGGGATGCCGGGAATGCCTCCGAGAAGCACGCCGCGCCCACCGTGGGTCGTCTCCAGCAGCCGCCCGGCGATTTGAACGGCCATGAGTCCCGCGATCTCGCTCGATGCGCGAAGGATGGGAAGCGATCCGTCATCCCGACGAACGATCTCGAACCCGATGGCCGTCATGCGCCGCTCGACGAGCATCTCGATGAACTCCCTGGGCGCCACCGCCAGGTGGAGAAAGGCCATGAGTGCCGTCGCCGGATTGAACAATCCCCACTCCGAAACATCGGGGCGTTGAACCTTGACCACAAGATCGGCCCGGCGAAAAGCCTCCTCGTGAGAGTAGACAATTCGGGCTCCGGCCGCGCGATACTCCTCGTCGCTGAATCCCGCACCCGCACCCGCGCCCGATTCAACCACCACTTCGGCTCCGAGACCTCTCAGATCGCGCACGCCGGCAGGTGAGAGACTGACGCGCTTTTCCTCGACTCCTTTCATCACCGGAGCTTCTTTGGGAATGCCGATGATCATGCGTCCTCCTGAGAAAAGGGCCACAGATCTCACACAGTGGCACCGATTTTTCAGCTCGATTGTTTATTCCCTGAAGCCACAAATGGAGGAGATTCGCACCGATTCCTCTCGCTCGGTAAAATCGGTGGAACCTGCGGCTCCATCTCCTCGGAAAAAAGGGCACGGGCTTTCCAGCCCACGCCCTGTCGCGGACGGAAAAGTCTACTTTTCGTCATTTCCGGGCGGAAGTCCCGCTCCATGAGTCGCTCCTCCGACGTTCTCACGCCGTCTGTGTCGGTCGCGGTGGGCTTTCGGGCGACGGGGATACTCCTTCCCTCGCGCGCATCAGAAGACCGAGCGCGATGGAGAGAAATTTCGCCTCGGCGCTATCGGATCGCGAAGGGATGAGCACCGGAACGGAAGCTCCCACCGTGACGTGGGCCAGACGGAAGCGGGCGAAGTAGACTGTGCTTTTCGCCAGGACATTGGCGACTTCGATATTTGGCGCCACGAGGATGTCGGCGCGCCCGACGACGGGCGAACTGATCCCCTTCGCCTCAGCCGCTTCGGGCGCTACGGCCAGATCGAGCGCCAGCGGACCCTCGATGAGACAGCCGGGGATTTGTCCCCGCTCGTTCATCTTCGAGATCACCGCCGCTTCCAGCGTGGAAGGTATCGCGGGGGTGACTTTCTCTGTCGCCGAGAGAAGAGCGACCCTGGGCATCTCCCAGCCGAGCACCTGAGCGACGCGCACGGCATTGCGGATGATCTCGATCTTTTCGGCCAGACCGGGACTGACGTTGATTCCTCCATCGGTGATCATCATCAACCGATTGGGCTGTCGGGCGGGATTCTCGAAGAGGAAGACATCGCTCAAAAGCTGACCGGTGCGGAGGCCGCTTGTCGAGTCCAGGACGGCCCGCATCACGGTGGCCGTATCAACCGAACCTTTGAGGAGAATGTCCCCCTGTCCGGCGCGGATCCGGGCGACGGCCTCGCGGGCGATCTCGGCGTCATCGGAGCAATCGAGGATGGGGAGATCGGCCTTGAGCGAGCGAAGCAGCGGATGAATCCGATCCCGCCGACCGACGACGAGAGTCTCGGTCCGGAACTCGGCGGCAGCGGCGATGACCGCTTCGAGCGCGGCGCGATTGTCGCCGCCGGCAACGACGATTCTCTTGCCGGGGATGAGACGGGCGTGCTCGACCATCTCATCAAAGCTGTAAATCGCCGATGTCATCGCTTCGTCCTCCCGATTCCCGGAAGGAATCCTGCGATACTGTTGTGATCGAGGCGGATCGGACGGATGCGCATGGCTCCCACTCCCTCATCAGACGTATTCTTTGGCCGTTTCCTCGCCCATCAGGACGCGGCGGGCGCCAGCGGCCAAAGCCCGCATCTCCATGTCTTCACTGAGGACGATCACCGGGGCGATGAACTCCACGCGCTGTCGAATCCATCGGACCAGCAGGTCTGACCGGCTCAGTCCCCCGGTGAGGAGAATCGCATCCACCCGACCGTTGAGCACCGCGGCCATGGCCCCGATTTCTTTGGCGATCTGGTAGGCCATCGCTTCATAGACCTGAGCGGCGTAGGTATCTCCTTGAGCGATGCGCTTTTCGACTGCCGTGGCATCGGTGATTCCCAGATAGGCCACCAATCCGCCCTGGCCCATCACCATACGGCGCATTTCGCTTTCGGTCACGCGCCCGGAGAAGCAGAGCGTGATGACGGGCTGAAGCGGCAGACCGCCGGTTCGTTCCGGCGAGAACGGTCCCTCGCTGGAAGCATCATTGGCATCAATGATGCGTCCGCTCCTGACCGCACAGACGGATATTCCTCCACCCAGGTGACCGACGATGAAGCGTGTTTGTTCCAGAGGCCGACCGAGGCGATGGGCTGCATCGCGGGCGATGGCATGAACGCTGAGCGCGTGGGTGAGGCTCCGTCGGGGAATCTGCGGATGGCCCGACAGTCGTGCGAGCGGCTCGAACTCGTCCACCGAGACGGGATCCACGACAAAGGCGGGGACGTCGGCCCGACGGGCTACCTCCCAGGCCAGGGCGCAGCCGAGATTGGCCGCGTGCTGGCCTTGAATGCCCCGCCGCGCGTCTTCCAGCATGCGCTCGGTGACACGATAGACACCGCCGTCAACCGGTTTGAGCAAGCCGCCGCGACCGACAACCGCATCGAGATCCATGACCGAGCACGTCCACTCGGCGAGGGCATCCCACACAAAGGCGAGACGAAACTCCAATTGATCCCAGAGAGTGGCGAACCGATTCAACTCCTCCGGCGGATGACGCACCGTCTTGTCCTGACGTGGCCGCTCGCCGTCAAACAGCCCCACGCGCGTGGACGTGGAGCCGGGATTGATGACGAGAATGAGAGGTTCTTTTGCGGCCATGGTCGTCTGGGTCAAGTCAGGCGGCTTGTTTCAAATAAGCGTCAATAGCCCGGGCGGCATCGCGCCCATCTTTGATGGCGGTGACAACCAGATCGGCTCCGCGCACGCAATCGCCGCCGGCGAAAACACCCGGCCAGGACGTCATCTTCTGGTCGTTCACCTCATAGGTCTTCCAGGGGGTCAGGGCCAATCGTTTTTGATCATCTCCGGGAACGGGCGAACCTTCAAATCCGAAGGCCAGGATGACGAAGTCGGTCTCGATCTCAAAATTACTGCCGGGAATGGGGATGGGCTTACGTCGGCCATCCACATCGGGTTCGCCGAGTTCCATGCGGATGCACTCGATTTTGCAGACGCGCCCCTGGGCATCGCCGATGAAGCGCACCGGTGCGGTGTAGAAATGAAACTCCACGCCCTCTTCGCGGGCGCGTTGCACCTCGGCGCGGCTTCCCGGCATATTTTCCTCATCGCGCCGATAGACGCAGATGACGCGGGCTGCCCCCAGGCGAACGGCCGTGCGCAAACAGTCCATCGCCGTATCGCCCCCGCCGAGAACGGTCACTTTTTTCCCGCGCAAATCATCCTTCTTCCATTGCCCGGGCGGCAGGTACGTCTCATCCAAATTATTGCGGATGAGAAACGGCAATGCCTCGCACACACCCTCCAGCTCCATTCCCGGCAGGCGTGGATTCTTCGCTTCCTGAGCGCCGGTGCCGAGAAAGACGGCGTGAAATCCCTGCTCGAAGAGATCACTCAGGGTGAGGTCCTTGCCGATGCGGGTCGAGCAGACGAATTTCACGCCCAGGCTCTCCAGATAACGGATGCGCCGCTCGACCACCCATTTTTCGAGTTTGAATCCGGGGATACCGTAGATGAGCAATCCGCCCGGTTGCGGCCAGGCTTCAAAGACGACGACGTCGTGGCCCTGTTTGACCAGTTCCTCGGCGCAGGCCAATCCCGCCGGACCCGATCCGACGACGGCGACGCGCTTGCCCGTCGGCGGAGCGATGGGGGGCCGGGGAAGTCCCTCCTGGCGGAAGGCATACTCGTTGATGAAGCGTTCAATTGCGCCGATGGCGACCGGATCGTGCTTTTTGCCGAGCACGCAGGCTCCCTCGCACAACCGATCCTGCGGGCAGATGCGCCCGCAAATCTCCGGCATATTGCTGGTGGATTGCGAGAGGTGGGCGGCTTCGAGGAATTTCCCCTCGGCCGTGAGGATGAGCCAATCACGAATACGATTGTGAAGGGGGCAGGCGGCTTCGCAGGCCGGATTCTTGCAACCGATACACCGCTGCGCTTCAAGTTGCGCCGTCACGGGGTCATATTCGATGTAGACCTCGCGGAAATCGCGCACCCGTTCGGCGACCGGACGTTTCTCCGGATCGAGTCGGGGCCACTCGGTTTTTTTCTTCCCCTCGCGCTCGCGCAGGACATCGGTCAGCATCATGGCTTTTCCTCCCAATGGATGTGTGAGATCACAGTCTTGGCGGTTCGACCGGTCGCACCCCGGCATTGGCGCGCTCCCAGCGATAGCGTCGGAGCGGGCCTCCCGTGTAGACGCCTTTGAGGTGACGGACCATGGCGATGCGCTCCTCCACCATGCGGTCGGCAGCTTCATGAGTGGGAATCCCCCGCTCGCGGGCAATCTGAAAAACTTTCCTCAAGTTGTAGAAGATTCCCCGCGTCATCCGCAGCGCCCGCCGACGATCATAGCCTTCAAGCTCGACCGAGACGTTGATGAGGCCACCGGCATTGATGACGTAATCGGGAGCGTAGAGAATTCCCCGCTCATGCAACGCCAGGCCGTGCCGATCCTCTTCCAGTTGGTTGTTAGCAGCGCCGGCGACGATCTGACAGCGCAAGCGCGGGATCGTGCGGTCGTTGAGGATTGCGCCCAGCGCACAGGGGGCGAAGATTTCCGCCGGGACATCGTAAATTTCCTCCGGCGGAACGATCTCCACTTTCAGCTCCGTCCGTGCCCGCTCGGTTTTCTCCGGGTCAATGTCGGCGCCGATGAGGCGAACGCCTTCGCGGCTGAGGAGCTGGGCCAGATGAAAACCGACGCTCCCCAGACCCTGAATGGCCACGGTCAATCCCTGAAACGAATCGGTGCCGAATTTCTCCAGCAGACACGCTTTCATTCCCTGGACGACGCCGAACGCCGTCACCGGAGCGGGATCTCCGCCACCGCCATGAGCGGGAGACAATCCGCAGACGTAGTCGGTCTCCATGTACATGTACTCGACATCGTTGACATCAATGCCCACGTCTTCGCCAGTGATGAAGCGCCCGCCCAGGCTTTGCACAAATCGCCCGAAGGCACGAAAGAGCGCTTCCGATTTATCCGTTTTGGGATTGCCGATGATGACCGCCTTGCCGCCGCCCAGGTTGAGTCCCGCTGCCGCCGCCTTGTAGGTCATTCCCCGCGACAGTCGCAAGGCATCAATGAGAGCGTCCTCATCGGTCGCGTACGGCCACATGCGGGTCCCCCCAAGCGCCGGTCCCAGGGTCGTATCGTGAATGGCGATGATCGCCCGTAATCCGACGTCTTTATTCTGGCAGAAGATCACTTCCTCGTGACCGCCTTCT
Organism: Blastocatellia bacterium; assembly: GCA_035573895.1. Taxonomy (NCBI): domain Bacteria; kingdom Pseudomonadati; phylum Acidobacteriota; class Blastocatellia; species Blastocatellia bacterium. The sequence continues at coordinate 46,015 of DATLZR010000013.1, forward strand.
TCCATTCGGGAGAAGCAGTTCATCCTGTCACCTCCGGCGAAAAAATGGAGTCGCGCGGGTTTCCCCGCCTGTATCGCTTGGAGCGCAAGCTTTCCAGCCGGCGTTTCTCGCAGACTCGAAAATCTGCGCTACGTCGGCAGACTGAAAAGTCTGCGCTACGCTGGGATTTGAGCTGCTCGGCCATAGTCGTATCCGCTCTCGAACGCTTTCTGGTTCAGGGCGACAGCGGACGAGGGGAACGAGGTAGCCAGTGCTTGAGTCATCGCTTCCACCGTCGCTACCTGAGCGAGCGCCGTCAGGCAGCCGAGCATGACGACGTTGGCGACGATGCGATGCCCGAGCTGTTCGGCCAGGCGCGTGGCCGGAATGCGGAACAGGCGCACGTCGGGTCGCACCGGGTCCGGGACGACCAAATCCTCATCAATGAGCAACAGTCCCTCCGGTTTCAACTCAGCGGCAAACGTCGTGTAGGCTTCCTGCGACATGGCGATGACGATGTCGGGTCGGGTGAGATAGGGATAGTGAATCGGTTCATCGGCGATGATCACCTGGGCGCTACAGGCGCTGCCCCGCGCTTCCGGCCCGTAGGACTGAACCAGAGTGGCATAGCGATGATCATAGAGCGCCGCCGCCTTGCCCACCAGATAGCCGGCCAGGATGACTCCCTGCCCGCCGAAACCGGAAATTCTCACCTCGGTGTGGCTCATCGCGTTCTGTTATCCCTCCACGGCTTCGATCTCGTCATGAACCTTCTCGACGTAGGGCTCGACCATGAAGGCGGCCAGTTGCCGACGCATCATCTGGTGGTAGGTTGGCCGCTCGCGATCCACGAACTTGCCAAGGATAATCTCACCTCGCACATCGAGTCCATCCTCATCGGGAAGAGTTCCATGAACGATCTTGCTGTGAGTCTTGAAGTACTTCATCATCTCCAGCGCATCGCCCAGCCGATTGCGGCGCAAATAGCCGGTCGGGCAGGGCGAAATCACTTCGACGAAGCTGAATCCGGGTTTCATCACAGCTTCCTCCAGAGCCGTGATGAGGCGGCGAACGTGGAAGACGGTCCAGCGGGCGACGTAGACGGCACCGCTGGCGGCGGCCAGACGCGGCAGGTTGAACGGATACTCGAAGTTCCCGTAGGGGCTGGTGCTGCTTTTCGCCGCCAGCGGCGTCGTGGGCCCCATCTGTCCGCCGGTCATGCCGTAGATGAAATTGTTGACGCAGACGACCGTCAGATCGAGATTGCGCCGGGCGGCATGGATGAAGTGATTGCCCCCGATGGCCGCCAGATCGCCGTCGCCGGTGAAGACGATGACCGTCAACCGGGGATTGGCCAGCTTCAACCCGGTGGCGAAGGGGATGGCCCGACCGTGGGTGGTGTGAAAGGCATCGAGCTTGACATAACTGGCGACGCGAGCCGAACAACCGATGCCCGACACGACGGCCACCTGATCGAGCGGCAGCTTCAGATTCTCCAGCGCCAGAAGCAGACTCTTCATCGCAATGCCGATGCCGCAGCCCGAACACCAAATATGCGGGAAGCGGTCGGTGCGCAGCAGATAATCGAGGGGATGTGCGAGCGTCTCACTCATGGAGAGCCTCCTCAATGGCCGCCAGAATCTCACCGGGATCGTGCACGCGTCCGCCGGCGCGCGTCACCGGGCGCGTGCGGGCACAACCGGCGGCAGCGCGTTCGACTTCCAGGGCGATCTGTCCCAGATTAATTTCCGGCACGACGAAGGCTCTGATCTGCTCGGCCAGTTCGCGCACGCGCGTTTCGGGAAAAGGCCACACGGTCACCAATCGCAGGAGTCCCACGGGCAGGCCCTTGTGGCGGGCCCGTTCAACCGCATAGCGGGCCACGCGCGCACTGATGCCATAGGAGATCACGACCACTTCAGCATCCTCGGTCGCCCACTCGTCCAGCCGAATGATCTCGTCGGCATGGCGCCGAATCTTCTCCACCAGCCGTCGCACCAGGGCGTCGTGCACCTCGGCGGATGTTGCCGGATAGCCTCGTTCGTCATGCGTCAGTCCGGTGATGTAGACGCGATAGCCTTCTCCGGCCGCCACCATCGGCGGAACCAAATCGGCCTCGGCGCGGAAGGGCCAGTAGGCCTCGGGTGGACCGGTGAACTTCTTCCGGTTCACCACCGGAATTTCATCCCGGGGCGGAATGACCACCTTCTCCGTAAGGTGGCCGACGACGGCATCGCTCATGACGAGAACCGGCAGGCGATAGGTCTCCGACAGGTTGAAGGCGAGCACGGTGAGGTCGAACATCTCTTGGGCGCTCATGGGAGCCAGGGCGATGACTCCATAATCTCCGTGCGCGCCCCAGCGGGCCTGCATCATGTCAGCTTGACTGACGAGCGTCGGCAATCCGGTCGAGGGTCCCCCTCGTTGAACGTTGACGATGACGCAGGGTGTTTCCGTCATCATGCCGAGGCCGAGGTTTTCCATCATCAGGCTGAAGCCCGGGCCGGACGTGGCCGTCATGGCTTTGAGCCCTCCCCAGGCGGCTCCCAGGACGGCACTGATCGAGGCGATCTCGTCTTCCATCTGGATGTAGATTCCGCCCACTTCGGGCAGGCGTTCGGCCATGCGCTCGGCGATCTCGGTAGCCGGCGTGATGGGATAGCCAGCGAAGAAGCGGCAGCCCGCCGCCAGTGCCCCTTCAGCGCAGGCGACATCGCCGTTGATGAAGTGTTCGCCGGTGAGGACCGCTCGATCGGACGTCATGGCTTCGATCCATTCTCCGTAACGACGTAGACGGCGAACTCCGGACACAACAGTTGACAGAGCTGACAATTCGTACAGGCGCTTTCGTCCACCACCTGCGGGATGTGATACCCTTTGGCATTGAACCGATCCGACATCACCAGCACATGCTTGGGACAGAACTCCACGCAGAAGGCGCAGCCCTTGCATCGCTCCGCCAGAAGAAAGACATGAACGCGCGCCCGCCCGCGGGAGGGGCGAGAAACGACGGTCACATGAGCAGCTTGGTTCGGCATGCGTCTCTCCCTTTCAGTCGAGAGCCGAGACCTCCAGATAGTAAACCTTCTGGATCAGCTCGTTCTCTTCGGTCTCGTGTCGCTGGATGAGAGCGAAAAGATTCTGACAGCGCTGGCGAAAGTCGGCAAACGATGCCCCCCAACCTGTGGCCTGAAGATCGGAGGCACTGATCAGGTCATCCACATTCCGGAGAATCCGCACGTGATCCTGTCGGAGCTTCTTCACCTGCTCCTCGGCCGAAGGCCAGCGCAGGACGACATCCTCCATGAATCCACCCGTCTCCTCCAGCATGAAATGGCGCAGGAGGTGGCGGCGAAATTGCCAGAGCTTATCGCAGAGTCGCCAGTTCCAGTCGGGATTGTTATGGTGCTCCTCTCCTTCGTCGAGCAAGGCGCGCAGTTCGCCGAGGAGAGACCGCACGACCTCATGCTCTCGGAGAATCTCCTGAGCTGTAGCGACCGATGTTTCGTTCATCGTTCCGACTCCCTCGAGGTCGGTCCGCCCGCCGGAATCCGCTCGGCGGGCGGACCGCTCGATTCTCAGGTCATCCGCCGACGGTGACGGGTTCCGGATGCCGGAGGAGTTTCTCTTCCGCCTCCTGAGCATCCACCACGGCGATGGCTGCCATGTTGACGATGTCTTTGACCTCGCAGCCCCGTTGGAGGACGTGAACCGGCTTGCGCATGCCCATGAGGATGGGGCCGATGGCTTCCGCCCCGCCGAGCCGCTGCACCAGTTTATAGGCCACATTGGCCGATTGCAGGTCGGGGAAGATGAGCACATTGGCTCCCCCCTTGAGTGTGCTGAAGGGATAGTATTCGTCAATCAGCTCCGGCACCACGGCGGTGTCGGCCTGCATCTCGCCATCCACCATGAGATCGGGAGCCCGCTCTTTGACCAGGCGCGTGGCCTCGCGGACTTTATCCACGAACCGATGGCGGGCGCTGCCGAAATTGGAAAACGAGATCATGGCGATGCGCGGCTCGATGTGGAAGCGCCGGGCCACCTCAGCGGCGCAGAGAGCGATTTCGGCCAGCTCCTCGGCCGTCGGCTCGATGTTGACCGTTGTGTCGGCGAAGAAGTAGACCTTGTCCTTGAGGATCATCATGTAGAGACCCGAGACGCGCGACACATCCTCCCGCATCTGGATGATCTGAAGAGCCGGACGAATGGTCTCCGGATAGTGCTGGGTGACGCCAGCAATGAGCGCGTCGGCATCGCCCCGCCGCACCATCATCGCGCCGAAGATAGTGGGATTGCGCATCTGCTCCAGAGCATCGCGCCAGGTCACGCCCTTGCGCTGGCGCAGTTCGTAGAATTCGCGGGCATAGCCCTCGAACTTGGGCGAACGGATCGGATCAATGAGTTCGATCTCGTCGAGCGCGATGTCCAGCTCCCGCGCCTGTTGACGAATCCGCTCCTCATTGCCCAGCAGCACGGGACGAGCGATGCCCTCGTCCACCAGCAGATGAGCGGCCCGCAGCACCTTTTCGTTCTCCCCTTCGGGGAAGACGACGCGCTTCGGATTGCGCCTGGCTTGATGGATCATGATCCGCATCACTTCACGGGATTTGCCCAGGCGGCTCTCCAGTTGCTCCTTGTACTCCTCGATGTCAATGTGCAGCCGGGCCACACCGCTTTCCATCGCTGCCTGAGCCACCGCCGACGCTTCCCAGATGAGCACCCGATGATCGAGCGGTTTGGGAATGAGATAGTCCGGTCCAAACCGCAGACGTTCGCCGCCGTAAGCTTTCATGACCGAATCGGGAACATCTTCTTTGGCCAGCGCCGCCAGAGCGCGTGTGGCTGCCAGTTTCATCTCCTCGTTAATCGTGGTGGCGCGAACATCCAGCGCCCCCCGGAAGATGAAGGGGAAGCCGAGGACATTATTGACCTGATTGGGATAGTCCGAGCGTCCGGTGGCCATGATGACGTCCGGGCGGGCGGCCTTGGCTTCCTCCCAGGTGATTTCGGGATCGGGATTGGCCATGGCGAAGACGATCGGGCGCTCGGCCATCGAACGAACCATCTCGGGCGTCACGCAGTTAGCCACCGACAATCCGACGAATACATCGGCTCCCACCATCGCTTCGGCCAGCGTGCGAGCATCGGTCTCTGCCGCCAGCTCTTCCTTCCAGGGATTCATGCCGACGGTTCGCCCTTTGTAGATGACTCCTTTGGTGTCGCAGAGGATCAGGTTCTCCTTTTTCACGCCCAGGCGGAGATAGTATTTGGCGCAGGCGATGCCCGACGCACCCGCTCCGTTGAAGACGACCTTGATCTCATCTATGCGCTTACCCACGATCTCCAGAGCATTGAGCAGCGCCGCTCCGGAAATGATCGCCGTTCCATGTTGATCGTCGTGAAAGACGGGGATGCTCAGCTCGCGCTTGAGCGTCTCCTCGATGTAAAAACATTCGGGCGCTTTGATGTCCTCCAGATTGATGCCGCCGAAGGTCGGTTCGAGCAGTTTGACGACGCGGATGACTTCGTCGGGATCATGTGTGTTGATCTCGATGTCAAAGACATCAATATCGGCGAAGCGCTTGAACAAAATCCCCTTGCCCTCCATCACCGGTTTTCCCGCCAGCGCGCCAATATCGCCCAACCCCAGGACAGCCGTTCCGTTGGTGACGACGGCGACGAGATTTCCTTTGGCCGTGTAAAGATAGGCATCGTCGGGATTGGCTTGAATGCGCAGGCAGGGGACGGCGACTCCCGGCGTGTAGGCCAGCGAGAGATCGCGCTGGGTGAGGCAGGGCTTGGTGGGGACGACTTCGATTTTGCCCCTTCGTCCCTGGCTATGATAATCGAGGGCTTCCTGTTCCTTGATCATGACCTCCTCCCGAAAAATAGCCCACGATGCGCACGAACGAGGCCGAGGAGTCCTCTCCCCTTCGTTCGTGGCAAACGCGCGCTGATGGACGCATTCAACATCTCTCGTGCAGCAGCCGCCCAGGCCCCCTTTCGAAAGAAGACCCGTATCCAACTGCCGCTTCGTTCACCAGTTATCCACCACCCAGGAAGTGATCGGCTCGGTGCATTGTCCAGCAGCAGCCCATTCGATGCCGGCGCGCAGTGCCGCCCGATTCACTTCCAGCAAAGAAGATTTCTTGGTGTTTTTCTCCAGTACCCGTTCAACGAGGTCTGGTGTCAGGAGTCTGGTTCGCCCGAGGTATGCGCCCAGCATCACCATATTGGCGGCTCGGGCTTCGCCCAGGCGATCGGCAATCTCACTGGCGGGGACGGCCATCACTTCGAGATCCCGGCGCACCGGCGCACGATCAATAAGGGTGGCGTTATAGAGCAAGAGTCCTCCGCTCACGACTTCCGCTTCGAATCGGTCGAGCGACGGACGATTCATGGCCATCAACACGGTGGGATGCGAGATGAGCGGCGAGCCGATGGGCTCCTGTGAGAGCGTGACATGACAGTGAGCTGTTCCTCCCCGCATCTCCGGTCCGTAGGAGGGAAGCCAGGAGACATGATACCCCTGATACATCCCGCATTCAGCGAGGATCGTTCCCAGAAAGAGCACGCCCTGACCGCCGAATCCGGCGATCTTAATGCGGGGATTGCGATAACAAGCGGCGACGTCCGGCGGTGTGACACGACCGAAAATGTCGGGCTCGCGCAAGCCGAGAAGCGCGGGAATCTCGGTCACGGGAACATGGGTTTTCGTGAGCGTCCGGCTGGGCCGCGTCGCCGTTTCGTCCTTGAACACGCCCAGAGGGAAGACCGGCAGCATCTGCTCCTTGATCCACTCGCAGGCCGCATCCGGTTGAAGACCCCAGCCGGTGGGACAGGGCGAGAGCACCTCCACCAGCGAGAACCCTTTGCCTTCCATCTGAGCCTGAAGCGCCTTGCGAATGGCGCGACGCGCTTTCATGCGGGATCGGGTATCGAACAGAGCTACCCGCTCAATATAGACGGGTCCGGCCAACGTAGCTAACAGCTCACACACGCGCAGCGGATAGCCTTCGTTGAGGACATCTCGTCCGCGCGGGGTGGTCGTCGTCTTCTGCCCCAGCAACGTCGTCGGCGCCATCTGTCCGCCCGTCATACCATACAGCGCGTTATTGACGAAGATGACGGTGATGTTTTCTCCCCGGTTGGCCGCGTGCAGCACCTCATTGCCGCCGATGGCCGCCAGATCGCCATCGCCCTGATAGCTGATGACGATACTCTCCGGTCGCGCCCGTTTCACTGCCGTGGCCACGGCCGCCGCTCGCCCGTGAGCCGCTTGAATATTCCCCACGTCGAAATAGTAGTAGGCGAAGACGGAACAGCCCACGGGACTGATGAAGATCGTGCGATCCTGAATGCCGAGATCGTCAATGGCCTCGGCGATGTACTTGTGGATGTTGCCATGACCGCAGCCGGGACAATAGTGCGTCGTGTGATGATCGCCCGGCTTGCGCTCAAACACCCCATAGAAACTCTTCGGTCTCTGGTAAGCGACGGCGTACATGTTTCACCTCGTTGGCTTTGAGAATTTGTTCCACCAGTTCTTCGGCCGTGGGAACCACTCCTCCGAACCGACTGTAGAGCAAGACGGGCCGCTCGCCTTCGATGGCCAGTCGCACATCCTCGACGAGTTGTCCCGCGCTCAGTTCGACGGTGAGAAAGCATTGCGCCCAATCGGCCAGCACCGATAGCGGTTCGGCAGGAAATGGCCACAGCGTGATCGGACGAAAGAGTCCGGCCTTGACGCCCTGCGCCCGCGCTCCGTCCACGGCTGTTTTCAAGATGCGCGAGACGATCCCATAGCCGACCGTGATGATCTCCGCATCCTCGGTTTTGTACTTCTCATAAAGCAGGACGCTATGTCGCGCCCGCGCGTACTTCTGTTCGAGATGGCGAATATGCTGCTCCAGCTCTTCCGGCGCAAGATAGATTGACGTGATCAGATTGGAGCGCGTCTGGGCATTGCCGCACACAGCCCACTCCGGCGGTTCAGGCAAAACGGCGGTGGAAGGGAATTCCACCGGTTCCATCATCTGACCGATGAAGCCGTCGGCCAGCACAATCACCGGATTGCGGAACCGATCGGCCAGATCGAAGGCGAGCATCGTCAGGTCACACATCTCCTGAACGGAGTTGGGCGCGAGGACAATTGTCCGGTAATTGCCGTGGCCGCCGCCCTTGACGATCTGGTGGTAATCGCTTTGTTCCGGTGCGATATTGCCCAGGCCGGGCCCCCGCGCATGATGTCCACGATGACGCAGGGAAGTTCGGCACCCGCCAAATAGGAGATGCCTTCTTGCATCAGGCTCAGCCCCGGCCCCGAGGAGGCCGTCATCGTCCGCTGTCCGGCGGCAGCCGCTCCGTAGACCATATTGATGGCTGCCACTTCGCTTTCGGCCTGAAGGAAGGTCCCCCCGACCAGAGGGAAGTATCGGGCAGCCGCTTCGGCGATCTCACTGGCCGGCGTGATCGGATAGCCGTAGAACGAGCGACATCCCGCCAGAATGGCCGCAATCACCACCGCTTCATTTCCCTTGACGAGCTGCTTGGCCATGATGCCCTCCTCTCCCGCTCACGCAGCGGCAGCAGCGTGACCCTGAACCGGGGCGGCACGCGCCGGTTGCTGCAGGACAAAGACGGTGATGGCTCCCGGCTCCGGACAGGCATAAAAGCACGCGCCACAGCCCGTGCATCCCTGCCCAACATACATAACCGGATGATACCCATAGCTATTGAGTCGCTCCGACAGCCGCAGGACCTGAGGCGGACAGGCCGCCACGCACAGCCCACATCCTTTGCACTCCTCCTGGTTGATCTCCACCGTGCCACGATCAAGCGTCTCTGCTTTTGCCATTGTCCCGGTACTCCTTTGGGGAGAAGCCTTACAGCGGCCTCTCCCGCTCAGAAAGGGAAGCAAACTCCATGCCGGGACCGTTCTCGCGGGTAGCCATTCTAATTGGTTGATTCCTCAAGAGGTCAGCCGACCTGTGGGGCAGTGGTTTCGCTCCGGTGGGCTAAAACTCCGCACTCCTGAGGGAAATTTCACCCAGGTGAGGAGATCATCGGCCAGGGGCCTGACAGCCAATTCTTCCAGAGAGGACGCGAGTCACCAGAAGCCGCCGCGCTCAGAGCGACGCCGGCTATCGCCTGGTCGCACTCGCCGCACCGACCATTGACGATTCGATTGAGCAGCGTGTGATAGCCCTGGCGCTCGATGAGAATTGTTCGGCAGCGAGGGCAATAGGTGTGGGCGCACGACGATCCCGGAATGTTCCCGCAATAGACGTACCGCAATCCGACGGCGTGCCCAATTGCGCAGGCGCGATAGAGCGTCTCCAGCGGTGTGGGCTCGCACTGCCCCATCTGATAGGAAGGGAAGAAGGCGGCGACGTGCCAGGGAATATCCCGCGATAGCGACGCGACAAACTCCGCCGTGCGATAGAGTTCCACGTCCGAATCGTTATGACCGGGAACAACCAGCGTGGTCACTTCAATCCACACGCCGAGCTGATGCAGCATCCGGATCGTCTCCAGAACCGGTTCCAGCCGCGCTCCGCAGCACTGCTGGTAGCGATGATCATCAAACCCCTTGAGATCAACGGCCGCGGCCGCCAGATAAGGGGCGAGCAACCGAAGCGCGGCGTCGGTCAGGTAGCCGTTGGTGACGAGCAAATTTTTCACTCCCTGAGCATGGGCCAGGCGAGCCGTTTCGTACATCAACTCGAAAGCGACGGTCGGCTCCGTGTAGGTGTAAACGATGCTGCGGCAGCGATGCGCTCGGGCGGAAGCGACGATCTCCGGAGGAGTAATGCGCCGACCGATGACCCGCCCTCGATTCCCTTTCGGGAGCTGGGAGAGCGTGTAATTCAGACAGTAGCGACAGCGCATCGTGCAGCCCACCGTCGCCAGCGCCAGAGCCGCCGAGCCGGGATCAACGTGATAAAACGAATGCCTCTCCACCGGCTCCACCGCCATCGCCACAATCCGATCAGACACAAGCGTGTAGAGCCGCCCCTCGTGATTGACCCGCACACCACACAGCCCGCGCTGGCCCGGACCAAGAGCGCAACGGTGAGCGCAGAGATCGCAGACGACATCCTGAGCGCCGACGCGATGATAGAGCATCGCTTCCTGTGCCGCCCGCTGAATTCCTGTAACACCTTGTTCGTCCCGGTTCGTCATCGCTTGTCCATCCCGTTCGATGTGGCGCGTGCAAACAGCGTGCCGCGCGCGACGGATTCTGTCAACCTCGACAATCAAAGAGCTTAACAAGACCTACCCGGCCCCACGCTGAGAACCTTCCCCCACCGATGAGTCATACGACGCAGAAAAGTTACCAACCAGCGCACAGGCCCCCGGCAGGGCGCAAACCAAACCGTCGCATCGGCAAAAGTGTGATACAATATCAGCGCCTGTCAGCACCCCGACCGTGAGGGTGGGTAAGGAGATGAACAAGCGGAAAAGACCAGCAAAAGCCGACAGAGGGGATCGTCTGGAGGAAGCCCTGGCCGAACTGCTTCATGCGCAAGCAACCCTGGTGCATAACCAGGCCGCTTTCCTGGCGGAGATCGCGGCCCTGCGGCGCGAGAACGCCGAACGCTTCACCCGCATTGAGACGATTTTGCTCCGCCACGAGGAAATTTTGCTCCGCCATGAAGAAATTTTGCTGCGTCACGAGCAGATGCTTCAGACTCTCCCCGAAGCCATTCGGGAAAAGATCGGATTCAAACCGACCAAGTAGCGGGATCGGCCCTCTCGGGGATGAGGAGCCGAAGGCATTCCTTACCTGAGCGTCACGTTGCCTGTGTCGTCTTGCTTTCACCGGATTCGTTCCTTATGATGTCGAAGACCTGTCGAAGCGCCGGGTGAGGCGAAGCGGTTAAGGAGGAATTTTATGGAGCAGCGACCCAAACGCGACCCCTACGGGTTGGTGGGGACAACGATCGCCGACCGGTATAAAGTCGAAGAGCTGGTGGGCATCGGCGGCATGGGAGTGGTCTATCGGGCTCAGCACGTCATGACAACGGCGACGGTAGCCCTCAAGGTGTTGAAACCCGATCTGGCGATCGCCTATCCCGACATGGTCGAATCCTTCTTCAAGGAAGCGAAAGCGACCGTCGGACTTGATCATCCCTACATCATCAAAGTGACCGATGCGGCGGTGACTGCCGATGGCATCCCCTTCCTGGTGATGGAGTGGCTTGACGGCCGCACGCTCGAAGCCGAGATTCGAGACAAAGGCATGTTGCCGCTGGACCGGGTGGCCACGCTGATCGAACAGGTCTGCGAGGCGCTGGCTCAGGCCCATGCGCGGGGCATCGTTCACCGTGACCTCAAGCCGGGAAACATAATGCTGGTGACCGATTACAAGGGCGAGGAGGCGGTGAAGATTCTCGACTTCGGCATCGCCAAGGCCATGAGTACGACCACGGGCGCGAAGGTCAGTCGGGCCATCGGCACGCTTCATTACGCTTCGCCGGAGCAATTGATGCTGGGCGCGAGCATTGATCATCGCTCGGACATCTACAGCCTGGGCGTCATCCTTTATCAATTGCTGACGGGTCAGGTTCCCTTCGATGCCGACTCGATGGAGCGCATGATCTATCAGCATCTGAAAGTCGAGCCACCACCACTCAGAGCGCTTCGACCCGATTTGTCCGAAGCCGTCGAGAGCGTCGTCCTTAAGGCGCTGGCCAAGAATCCGGCGGAACGATACCAGAGCGCCACCGATCTGGCGCGGGCCTTGCGCCGGGCCATCAGCCTGGAGACGGGAACCCTCATCCTTCGCTGCCTCGATCAGGCGACGCGCGAGCCGGTGGCTGGCGTCTCCGTCTACCTCAACGGCAAATATGCCGGCCAGACCGATGAGACGGGCTGCTGGCGAAAGGACGATTGCCTGCCCAAATCGCACGTCGTGGAAACGGATGGCTTCGGCTACCACGCCTGGCGGGCAACGGTTCGCATCGAGCCGCGCAAGGAGGCCTCTCTCACCGCCGAGCTGACGGCGATTCGCGCCGGTGAGTTGATCATCACCTGCGGCATCGCCGGAGCGGAGGTTCTGGTAGATGAGAAAACGTTCGGCGTGACGGATCACACCGGACGCTTCTATCTCGATCGCCTCCCGGTGGGCAAACACACGGTTCGCGTCGTTCATCCGACGCACCGCCCCGCCACGTCGGAGGTCGAGATCATCGAGGGAGAGAAATCCGAGCTTCATCTCTCGCTCGTTCCGGACGCGCGGCGGCACTTCGCTCAAAAGACAAAAGCGATCGCCCAGGCGATCACTACCGTCATGCGGGGGAACCGGCGGGCGCCGTCCCCTTCGGTCCCGCAGAAAGAGCCTCTAGCTCCGGATCGCGTTGAAGATACGGCGACGGCGCTGCTGCCCACCGAGCGCGTCACCGATACGGAAGGAGCCACACAACATCTCGCTCCCACGGTGGCCGCCACGCGCATGGTCCCCTCACGACGGATCTTCGTCGGGATGGGAGCTGTGGTGGTGGTTGTGATTCTCGCCGGTGGTGCTTTGCTTCTTCTTCGCCCCCGCTGGTTCGCCTCGAAGGAAATAGGTCAGACACCGACCGTCGGTCAGCCGGTCCCCTCATTCGAAATGGCCCCGCCGCCCTCCGCACCGATCCCCGCGCCGAATCCTCCCCTGGTTTCCGGCCAACCCCTCGGTACTCCGTCCTCACGACCGGCAGGTAAAGCGCCATCGGCAACATCCCAAGGCCGACCCTCGCCGGGGGCTCAAGATGTGGCGGCTACCTCTCATAAGCCCGAGGCGGTCGAGCCCATGCTGACGGCCAAGCAGCATATTGACCGGGGCAATGCTTATCTCAACAGCGGGCGCACGCAAGCTGCGCTCCTTCACTATCAGGACGCGCAACGGCTGGAGCCGAACAATCCCGATGTGTACTACCTGCTCGGCCTCGCCTATGAACGGCTCGGCGACATTGAGGCCGCCATCAAGGCCTTTGAGCAATGCACGTCAGGCCCTTACGCTGGCGTCGCCCAGAGTCACGTCAAGCGCCTGCAAAAGAAAAAAGGAAAGTAGCTCCAGAGCGCACATCCGCCCCGGACGAGAAAATCCCCGCCCCTTTAGCCTCCGGCCTGGCCGAGATCGCCGGGTTCGGTCATCTTTCGGTAGTCAAGCAGTGCGTCGAGTTCCTCCGGGCTGAGAACGTTCCACTCGCGGGCGATCTCGCGGATGGTGCGATTGCTGGCGTAGGCGGCCTTGGCGATCTCCGCCGCTTTGTCATAGCCGATGCGGGGCACGAGCGCCGTCACCGTCGAGAGATTGCGCTCGAGCGTCTCCTGACACCGCTCGACATTGGCCGTGATGCCGACGATGCACTTGTCGGTGAAGACGCGACTGGCCGAGGCGAGCAACCGGATTCCCTCCAGCAGATCATAGGCCAGCACCGGCATCATCACATTCAGCTCGAAATTCCCCATCATCCCGCAGAGGGAGATGGTCGCATCGTAGCCGATGACCTGAGCGGCCACCATTGTCACGGCTTCGCAGATGACGGGATTGATCTTTCCCGGCATGATCGAACTGCCCGGCTGAGTGGCCGGCAGCGTGATCTCGGCCAATCCCGCTCGCGGCCCCGACCCCATCCAGCGAATGTCGTTGGCGATCTTCATCAGGCTCACGGCGATGGTCTTAAGCTCACCCGAGGCTTCGACGCAGCCGTCGCGAGTGGCTTGAGCTTCAAAGTGATTTCGCGCTTCCCGGAAGGGCAGACCCGTCTCCTCGGCAATGTAGCCGATGGCGCGGGCGGCGAACGGAGGACGCCGATTGATGCCCGTACCCACCGCGGTACCGCCCAGGGCCAGCTCCAGCAGGACATCGCGCGCATGAGTCGCCCGCTCGATCCCTTTGGCGATTTGCTCAGCATAGCCGCTGAATTCCTGACCCAACCGAATGGGCGTGGCATCCATCAGATGCGTGCGCCCCGTCTTCAAAATGGGATCGAACTCGACGGCTTTGGCCGCCAGCGCCCGGTGCAGATGCTCCAGCGCCGGAATCAGATCTTCGGTGAGGGCCATCGCTGCCGCTATGTTGATCGCCGTGGGAATGACATCATTGGATGATTGCGACATATTGACGTGATCGTTTGGGTGAACGGCTTTGCTTCCCCGGGGCAAACCCAGAATCTCGGCGGCGCGATTGGCAATCACCTCATTGGCATTCATATTGGTGGATGTGCCGCTGCCGGTTTGAAAGATGTCCACGGGAAAGTGATCATCCCAGCGACCATCTCTCACTTCGGTCGCGGCCTCGACGATGGCATTACCGATCTTCGGATCCAGGTCGCCGGCATCCATATTGGCGCGGGCACAGGCGCGTTTGATGACCCCGAGAGCCCAGATGAAGCGTCGGGGAAACCTCAGACCGCTGATGGGAAAATTCTCCACCGCCCGTGCCGTTTGCGCTCCATAGTAGGCGGTTGCCGGAACCCGCATCTCTCCCAGCGAGTCGCGTTCGATACGGTAGTCTGACATCTTCGCTCACCTCCCCTGAAAAATGTGTTTCCTTGTGGTGCGGGCTTTCGAGCCCGCGCATCTCTCGCGGACTGGAAAGCTTCGCTACAGTGCAGAAAGTCTGCACTACGTCGCAGACTCTTGTGGCGCGGGCTTTCCAGCCTGCGCATCTCTCGCGGACTGGAAAGTCCGCGCTGCTTCTCCCTTCTGCCGGGCGAGGATTTCCACGGTTCGGAGCCAATCTTTGTACGCCTCATAGCGATTGGCGCGCTCGGGCGTGAGGTTCCGATCCGTGTTGTCCTCCCAGCGCCGAACCAGGAGCAGCGGTTCGTAGATGCGCCCCACCTCGTAGTGACGGCTGAGGCGCAAACAGACGGCATAATCTTCGCCGAAACTCACATTGGGGAAGCCGACGCGCCGCAGCAGGGGAACGTAAAAGGCGCGGGGCGCTCCGAATCCCGAAACGCGCAAGGCATTGTTGCGCCCGTTGTCCGGCGTCCACTCCCGATGATCCACCACTCCCGGCGGAATCGGTTCGCCGTCAAAATTGACGGTTCGATACGAACCGATCACCAGGGCATAGCGCGGGGCCCGCGAGCGAGCCTCCTCCGGCGCGGCCGGTGGCGCCTCGGGCGCATAAAAGGCGGCGATGATCTTCTGGAGAACATCGGCATCGGCATAAAGATCATCGGAATCAAGCTGAACGGCAAACAGCCCGCACGACGGAGAGAAAATCGCTTCGTTCCAGCATCCGCCGATGCCCAAATCCCGCCGCGAGGGAATACGGTGAAGGAGCCGATCATCCTCGCGCCTCATCTGCTCGATGATCTCGCTCGTTCCATCGGTGGAAAAGTTATCCACCACGATCACGTTGAAGGAGAAAGTCGTTCTCTGTGCGAGGGCGCTTCGAAGGGCATCTCCGATTGTGCGCGCGCGATTGCGAACGGGAATGACCACGCTGGCCAGGACGGGAAAATCATGCTCCGGCAGCGGAATCGGAGCGAACACGGGTTCCAGATAGGCTCCGATGCGTCGGAGATGGGCCGTGGCGATCTCTTCCATCTCCTGCTCGTAGGCGCGATTCTCCGGTTTCACGTAAGCGAACAGAGGGTCCTCCGGTGCGTCGGTTGGCTCGGCATCAGAAGCGACGGTCAGTCGAGGCCAGCAAAGGGAGAGCGGCTCCGGCACGTGAACAATCGGGGCATGAGAGGATATTTTCAGCCGGAGATCATAGAGCCCGCCCCATCGCCAGCGGGGATCCACCGGTCCCAAAGCCGCGCGTACCGCGTGAACAACGCGTCGGGACAGGACCATCACCGGGCCGAAGTCGAACGTGTCCCGCAGGCTCCCCGGCTGATACTCGATCAGCCGACGCTCCTGAAGCCGGCCCCCTTCGTGTTGCCAGAAGTCCGCGTAGACGATGCCCGCTCCCGTGTCGTCGGCAACGTCCAGAAGTCTCTCCAGCGACCGATCGCTTACCTCGACGAGCCCGCGACCGAGCAGGAGCACGAGATAGTCGCTCGTCCACAGCTCCAGCAATCGGTTCACTGCCTCCGCCGAGAAAAACTCCCCGCACCGGATAAATCGAAGAGGGTCCTGTTGACCTCCGCCGGCCCGATCGGCCAGCATTTCCCGCCGAACGAAATGAGTCATCGCCGCCCGCTCCTCATCGGAGACCTCCTCCCGGTGAAAGAGAATGAGATCGGTCACCGAGGGGGATCGCGGAAGCAGATCGAGTTGCTGACGAAAGGCCGTCAGATTCTCGTAGACGAAAGCCAGCGTGAGCGTCCTCATCGAGAGAAGTCCGTCGTCAGAGCCAGGGATTCCAATCGAGGATAGGCCCGGATCAGCGGTTCGGGCACCGGCACGGCCGTCCCCTCGATGTCGGCTTTGAGTTCCAGGGCGTTCACCACGCCCTTGCCCTGATAGTGGTTGTTGGTGATGACGTAGACATCGGCGGCTGTCTGAGCAATGGCCCGGATGTTCTCGATCCAGGGCTTCAGTTCTTCATGCGAGTAGAGATAATCGTAGCGGGCAGCCGCCGTCGCGCTCTCGCTGAACCAGTTGTCGTAATTGCGCCCGTGAAGCCGGACGTAGCCGACCGGCGCGGTCACCCGTCGCGTCGGACCGAGCGACCGTCGAAAGACCGGTTGATCAATATTGCAAAAACCCACGTTGTGCTCCCGAAAGAACTCGTAGACCGATTCCACATTCCACGAGGCGTGACGCACTTCCACGACCAGCGGATACTCGGCGAACCGCCGCACCAGTTCGCTGATATACTCGCGGGCGTCGGGCGTGTTCTTGAATGACCAGGGAAATTGAAGGAGCACGGCTCCCAACTTGCCCGCTTCGACCAGGGGCTCCATTCCCCGTTTGAAACTCGCCTCGTCCTCCGGCGTGGGCGTTCGCTCGTGCGTGAATTTTCGATAGAGTTTGGCGGTGAACTTGAATCGGGGATTCTCTCCGACCCGCGCCACCCACCGGCGCGTCATGGCCGTCGTCGGAGGACGGTAAAAACTGCTGTTGATTTCAATCGTGTCGAAGTAGCGGGCGAGGTACTCCAGCGGATCGAATCCCCGGGGAGCCGGATGAGGATAGACGCGTCCCCACCAGTCATCGTAAGACCATCCGGCTGGTCCGATCCGAATCATGACGTGCGACGATGTCCTCCGGGTCATCCGATCATCGGGCCGTCACGGCTCCGCCAGGAAATAGGAGATGATCCGCAGAATCCCGGGGATCTCGTACGGATGATACCCGCGCAACAATTCCAGCTCCCCGCCGGGAGCTTCGCGATAGGGGATGCGCTTGCTCCGGAGATAGGACTTCAACCGCTCGACGCGCGCCTCCGGGCAGTCCTGAAGATCGAGCAGGATGGTCTGCTCTCCGCTCTGGAGCTGTCGAAACGAAACGCGATAGGGCTGCGGCGTTTGTCCTTCCATCGTCACCGCACACTCCTTTCGGGCGCGCGTTGCTGTTGCGCGAAGCGCTTGCCGGGAGCCGAATCGCCGAGACCATCAACTGATGACATATCCGCTCAGAATGAGCGCTGATCCGATGGCATTGTAGAGGAAATGGGCGACAACGCACGGGAGCAACTGACCGGTATAGGAACGAATCACCGTGAGCGCGAAGCTCAAAACCGTCACGGCCATGAGGATGAGAAGGCTGCCCGCATACTGGGGAAAGTGAACGACCGCGAACATCGCCGTCACGATGAGGATGGCGCGAACCCGCCCCAGGCGATGATGGAGCGCAGGATAGAGGATTCCTCGATAGACGAGTTCTTCCACCAAAGGAGCCGTGAGCACGGCCACCAGAGCAATCGCGATGCGAACGTCCTGCCCGGTTTGAAGCAGCTTATCGAAGTCGGTCTCCCCGTGAGGGACGACGAGCGAGAGGAGATAGAGGATCAGATAGAGGCCACCGATGAGCGCCAGGACATGTCGCAATCGGAAGCGCGGGTGCCAGCGCCAGCCCAGCGTGTGAAAGAACGGCCGCTTCGCTCCCGATGTGACGACCATATAACCGACGAGTAACGTCAGCAGGTGAGTGACAAACAGCATCCCGATTTGAACGATCAGGGCGCGAGGATTACTGATCAAATCGGGACTGAACGGGTTCACTCCCGCTTTGTGCGCCCACACGAGAACGCCGAACGCTGGAACAATCGAAAGAGTCAACGTGAAAAAGACCCACACGCCGATGGCTGCCGCCAGATTCCAGGGCGGAGGGGAGGCCGCGACGGGGGAAGATCCACCTCCGGTCGGCGCCTGGCTCTGACAACTGGCACAGAGAGAGGTGAGGCCCGAGCGCTCATCATCGGTCAGGACGTGACCACAGCAAAGGCAGGTATGAGTCAGTTCGGTGCTCATCCGTCAGATGTCCTTCGCAGTCCGAGGCCGCGCGTCCGTTTTTTTGCTGGTGTTGATCGGTTCGGTGTTCATTCCTGGAGTTTTCCTTTCACGGGCGCTCCACCAGCAGGGCCAGGCCCATTCCCCCGCTGACGCAGAGCGTGGCCAGGCCCCGAACGGCCTTCCGTCGCGCCATTTCATAAAGCAGCGTGACAACGATCCGCGCTCCGCTGCAACCGATGGGATGGCCCAGAGCAATCGCCCCCCCATTGACATTCAATCGTTCGTGATCGAAATGAAGCTCACGATCACAGGCCAGCACCTGAGCAGCGAAGGCTTCGTTCAACTCCACCAGATCCACATCCGTCAGTCTGAGCTTGCGCCGATCGAGCAGGCGGCGGACGGCCGGAACCGGTCCGATCCCCATGAGGCGAGGATCCACACCCACAATCTCGTAATCCACCACGCGCGCCTGTGGAGGGGGAGATCGGCGCCCGGC
>DATLZR010000014.1 GCA_035573895.1 Blastocatellia bacterium
GCAGTCGCCCCTGACGGGATCACTTTTTATGCCGACGCTGTCGGGGGTGGCGGCGATGGCTACAACGGCTACAACTGAGCTGTCGCGTCAGCCCTCAAGCCATTGATGCCCCGTTTACGGGGCGGGCCGTGGCCCTGGATACAAGCACTCTTTCTGCGGGCATTGCAGCAGATGATCCCCAACCTCACCCGGGCCGCCCTTGGTCGCGAGCTTCTCGGCGGTCTACGCGCTGGATAGCACAGTCATCCGTTTGCCGGTGAGCTTATGGGGCTGTTTGCTGGCTATGGCGGCAGATCGAGCGCAGCAGCCCACAGGTTATCTCTGCTACTGGAGTGGCTGAGGGGGCGCTGGCAGGCCCTTCTTTTGCCAGCCTCACTTGATCTGCGTGCCACTCCCCGGAGGTCGCCAACCGGCGTCGGCAGCGGGCCCGCGAAGCCGCCCGACGACAATGGCGCACCCCTAGGAAACAGCGGCGTTAGAGCGAACCAATAGCGAAAAACCCGAGCGCGTGATGTGCGAGTAGTAGCTGATGGAAGCGGCGAATCAGTGAGCGATGGCGCGAGCAGGTTGCCGGCCACGGCCGACTAGTGCGTCGTGGCCGAGGGTTCAAACAGTTGCCGGCGCTGTGGAGTATCTGCAGCGGCGGGCGCGCATGTAAGCGGCAGAAATATCCCAGCACCTGGCAACGGCTGGAAAAGGCCCACTCGCCCCCAGCAGTGTCACGCTGGACCTGGTTGAGCACCGGCGTATTGATCCTCAGGCATTGTTCTCCTCATTTCTTCCAGATGATGCAATAATTCACCCGGGTGCCGATATAGAGCGGGGATTTATCCACGGCTTTGCTGTTCTATATATCGCTTGATGTGCCTCGCAAAGCGATCGAAGTCATCGAGACGGTCCCGAATGATCTCATAGACCTTCGCGACATCAACCTCAGCATACTGATGCACCAGGACATTGCGCGTGCCGATCATGGCTTGCAGGATCTCGACGCTTGACTCAGGGATGACGCGATGCCTGGCCAGGCGGAGCGGAATCTCTCTGTATTCGTCCCATTGGGAATCTCCGAGCGCGGCTAAGATATGGGCGCCGATATAGATCAAGTTCTGGACGGCAGTCTGAATGCCCCGCTCGGCGGCATAGACTGCCTGCCAGTCGCCGATGAATTTTTCAAATGGGTACTGCTGATACTGGCGCAAGTGGGCTACGCGAGTAGCCATATCTTCTAAATGTTTGTCAATGATTTGGCGCTTGATCACAGCCGGTCAATTTGCTGAAGGTGCCCTGTTCGATACGTTCGTATATATACTGGCGCTTGATCTCTCTCAGGGGCCGGGTGTCCACATATCTATGTTTCACCGTGACCTCGAAGGCGATTCTCAGATCTTCATCCCGACAAAACAGAAGACGTCCATCACTGATCACCTCGTTGGCCAGGAGAGGGGGTGCTTCATGGAGCAAGACCAGATCTATCTCGTTCTTCTGGAGCAAGCCCATCAAGTCGGCAATCACGGCGGCCTTATAGCCGTAGGGCTCCTTGGCGTCGAGCTTCCGCAACTTCTTCTCATCCACGAGCAAAGCGATATCGAGATCGCTGAGCTCATTCGTGCGGCTTCGAGCAACTGAGCCGAACAGATAAGCGAGCAAAATCTCGCTTCTTTGCTCGAAGTAGGGAGCAAGCTTTCTCTTTATCGCCCCTGCGGCCAGCATAAAAAATTGCTTGTTAGATTTTAACTGGCCTCTCTCTTGCCGATCAACCAGGGAGCCCCTTCTCCGGACAGAACGACTTTAATGATTTTTGAACACTGCTCATGCCACTTTCAAAATAGCTCCGCGATTTCACTTTTCTAACGGTCAGCTTGGATGAGATGGTCTATAAGAAACCCTCGACGAGGCTGGTAACAGGAGGCGCGCTCGCACACGAGTCCTCCGAGCAATAACCCGTCGCTTGATGGCTCCATACCGATGCCATGGCTATAGGGTCACGGGGTGCTCTGGCAAACAGCGTCGCCGTTCACGCTGATGCCAATAACTTTCACTTGTTCAAACTCATCGTGGGTCATAGCGTTGTTTGAAAGTTCTCCCAGCGTAGCGGTTCGATCATCGCAATGGCCCAAGCTTGGTTAGTCTATCATAATCCCCCCGCCCGCGCTGTCTGGCGATAATGGCGATACCAATCCTATCTGCTTGCTGTATTTCAGCGTTGTTTGAATACACCGCAAATCTTCTATCGGTGTGAAAAACTCAGTATGCTTAAGCCAGTACACTGGCACAGGCACTAACAATTCCGGCAGCCGCCAGCTTTCGCCGCGTTCCTTGAATTCATAGGCTTCCTGCAAGAACTCAGTAGGCAAAACCTCTACCGAGATTTGTCCTCGCCTAGCAGTGAAGCGCGAGCGCATTTCTTCATCGGAAAGGTCGATCGTGTAACAGCCTAAGATACGTTGCACTTCATCTATTGTCCGGCGTCCCTCACAAAATTCTATCTTCCAATCCTCAGACGCCATTACCTGATCGTAGAGGCGATGAGTAACATCGGCTAAATCTCGATCTGTAGGCATTTCTGAAAGAGTCTCCAGAAGTTCCAGGCTCCATTGAAGCATTTCTTTACCATAAACGCGCTGCGAACCCTCCGACCACTGGCGATAGATGATAACAGGAGCTGGGGGAGTCTCTCCTCGACGATTGACGCGCCCCATGCGCTGCACCAAAGCATCAATCGGTGCTATTTCGGTCAGAAGCACATCGTAAGAAATGTCCAAGCTGACCTCTACGACCTGCGTGGCGACAAAGATCGTGCCGGGTTGTGGCTTTTCTGCTCGAGCTTCCTTTTTCTGTCGGTCGCGGAAGATGAAGCGGGCATGAAGTAGCTCACACTTCCTCCAGCCTCGTTCTTTAAGCTGCTTATAAAGTGTCTGCGCTTCGCTGATGGTATTGGCGATAAGGAGTACAGAGCGCCCGTCGCGAGCATACCGGAGCGCTTCTTCAATCCCGTCCTTCAGCAGAGCGCCTTCGCGCCGTTGCAGTTGGTGGCGCTTGCGCTGCCAGAGGGGGAGTTCGGCTTCCACCAGCCTACCCTGTTGGAAAAGCTCAAGGAGCCGTGTCGGAAGCGTGGCGCTGGCCAACGCCAACCGTGCTGGTTGCTCGCGGCTGAGAGCTTCTAATAGCAGGCCCAGCGTGTAAGGCTCATAGGCGTGAATTTCATCCAAGATTATGGTAGCTCTTTTGGCTAGGCTTCGACGTTCCTCCCAGTGACGTCCGTTTAGGTGCGCCAGTAGGTACTGGTCCAGTGTTGCCACCGTGACAGGCCTAGCAAAGACCGAACCAAAAAGTTTCATGTCCAGCGGGTCTTCATCGAACTCTTTCCGCAGCACATAACTGGCCCGCCCGTGAGCCAGCGCCACACGGCTGTCGCCATAGATTTTCCGTAACCGCCTCCACATGGCATTGACCGTTGCCTGTGTGGGAAGGAGGTAAATCAGGCGCTTCGTATTTCCTGCCCAGAGCAAGAGGGCCTCGGTCTTACCTGTACCTGTCGGCGCCCGCAGAAAAAGGGTATTGTGTGTCGCGTTGGCTGCTTGTCGTTGGAATTCGCGCAAGGGGAACTGCTGGATATGGGCCTCAACAGAAGCCCTACCCTGATCAAGAAAGAGCAATGCAGGATCAGGCTGTTTTGCCGATACTAGCCAGTCAGCTAGGTGGAGCACCGCTTTGACCTGAGCGAATTCCTGCACAGGTAGAGCTTGAAGGATGCCCCGCAAGCTCTTCCTTTCTTGCCCAAACGGGAAGCTTTGGTCGAGCAACGCTGCTGGCGATTGCTTGAGCAGCGGTTGTAAAGCAGTCATAAGATTTTTGGCCGGCATCAAGTCATCCACGCCAACACGTTGAAGCAGTTCCCAAACAACTTCCAGTGCCTCTGCTAGCTTCGAGTGAAGGTCTGGCACACCATAGCCTTTATAAAGTTCTGGCCCCAGTGGTGAATGGTGCGTCAAAACGGCAGCCGTAGCGCTGAAGTCACGGATATGCCACCCACACTTCTGCCCCAAGTACTTTTCAGCAACTAATGCGAATGGTAGCGATGCCAGAGCGTGAGGGTACGCTGCGGCTTTTTTCCTCCTCACCTCTCGCTTCAAGCAATCAATTTCCCTAGAGGTAGCGCCGCGTTCTACGGCCAACTCTAGCTGTCGGATTGTGCGCATGTATTCTTGAAAGCTATGGGTAGCTTTGCCAATATCGTGCAAGGCGCACGCGAGCAGAGCTTTAGTTCGCAGACGCTCATCAAGTCTTAAGCGGTCTGCGATCTTTTCGCCCAAGCATATCACATTCCATAGATGATCTGTAAGCGGAACGTCAGGCTTGGCTAAGAGTTCATCCACACGAAGTTTCTCCCTCTGCATTGCAGTGCGGGTAGCTTTGGCTCTTCCACCTCTAGCTCTAACTCCAGGGGAAGAAAGCTCAGCGCGGTTGAGCGCTTCGGTTGGCGAAGTCCGCGTGCATCTACCGTAAAGCCTAGCGGCAGCATCTCCACAACCGGCGGCTCAAACCGAATGCCAGGACGCAAATTCGGAAGGCGAGTTCGCATCTGGCGAATGTCGCCCGGCAGCACCGTGCCTCGGAAGCGCGGCTCGCCTTTGGAAGCGTCCTCCAGCGCAGCATCCTCCACGAGTAACAACTCGTCCTCCCGTCCCAGCGAGAGTGGATACACGGGATTGTGGAGTGCTTGCTCCAATTTTTGAAGCAACGTCTCTTCACCACCGTACAGAAGCGTGTAGCGAACGAAAAAGAGCAGCTCCCGGAAATACGGTGAACGCTCCATCCTGCCGCCCTTGATTTTGAGTAGGGTCCACATATCACGGGCGCGCGCAGGCTCAGTGTCCATCCAGACGGCGACCTTCGCGTGAGCCAGTAGGCTACTCTCTGCCCAGAGTTCACGATCCGAAAGCCCCAGCGCAGCCCCAGCAATACCCATCAACGTGGTTGGCGGTGGCATCGGTAGTGTCCGTTGGTAGTTGTGATCCAGCGGACGGCGAAAAGACGCTACCGGCGCACGGACACTCACGTAGAGGATTCGTTCCATAGGTTCTCCACATCAGCTCGGGCCCTGGAGATGGCTTCATGGACCGAAAGGACCTCTCCATAGCTCGCCAGCACATCACGAATTTCCTCCTCGTTGCCGAAAATGCCCGGCTCAATCCCGAACAAAGTGTGCTGGCGATAGGCTGCAAATTTGTTCAAGGCATTTCGCAGCGGTTCCAATTCCAGACCGTATTTGCTGTCTTCATAGTGAGCAACGAGCGCCTCTAGGAACACTGGATGCTTGACCGAAAGCCGGCTGTAAGCAATGAACTTCGGCGAAAGGTCTGTGAGCATCCGAGCCGTTCGCCCGCCGCCCCAAAGGAGATTCAAGGCTTCGAAGAGCGTCTGGACGCGCCTTCTCCTTTCATTCGGGGGAAGTTGTTGGTCGTTTGACTGACCGGTTTCTAGCGCCCGAAAGGTGCCCACCCGGTCGAGTTCTATTAGCATTGTTCCCTTGAAAAGGTTGGCGTAAAGTTCAGTCTCAAACATGTTTCCGCCAGCAGCCATTTCCTGTCCAAAGCGTTCAAAGGATCGCGTGCCGAGGTCGCGGTCACCCTGAAATGGAAATAGCCCCACGGCAGCCGAGACACGCACCGGCGAAGTGCGACGCCGCCCGCCCGATGGGTCTAAGTAACCGAAGAGATCCTCATCCACAAACTCGTGCGGGCGCACCGGTGGGGTGACTTCTTGCCCGCTCACTTGTGCAGATGGCTCGGAAAGTGAGTAACCCAACTCTTCCAGCCGATCCCGCAGCATCCGCCGGATGGCCTGCCCGGAGATGTAGGGAATAGTGCTGCCATCGGGCAGCGTGACTTTCTTTGCGACGACGACGTTCCCTTCCGTGTGAGAAGCGTTCACATTCGCCGCCGAGACTTTCATAAGGTAGCCAATGGCAATTGCTCTGCTCATAGATCACTCCTCCTCTGATGATTGGGACTCTTCCGCTTGCGGTGCCCCTTTGCGTAAGAAGGCGTTCATCGCGTAGATGGAAAGAAGCGTTTTGATCCTTACCCATGGAGTTCCGCCAATTCGCTCGCCCCGTTCGATCTTGAGCAAGGCTTCCGGGATGGTCAGCTCAAGGCGAAATTGAGCGTCATTAAGCACACGGTAGAATTCCTCCGGGTTTTTAGCATTCCGCAACGAATAGAGCAAACCCATCTCTTTATGCTCTTGTGCTGCGGTTCCTAAGGTGTGGCCAAAGCCGGTCAGTGTTCGCTGGAATTGTGCATCCATGTTGAGCACCTCCTGTACGTATTGGTTCAGTAAGTCTATCGTGCCTCGAACCAACGGTCGAGGATTATCTTCCCTAGCACGAGCGTCGAAAAGAAACTGTTCGACAAACGGTGCCGGGTCGCCAAATTCCATCACCGCCCAAGAAATTTTATCCCTCCACAGGGTCTCGTACCTATCCCCCTGTCGCGCCTCAAACTGTCGAAAGATCATCACAACGCGTTGATGGGGATTAGGATCAATCTGATGTTGAGCGATGATATCCGTCCAGCGTTCGTAGAGCCGGTACAGCGACTGGAGCTTGGAGAACTCCCGCAGTGCCTGCATATTGAATGCTTGTCCGGGTGTACCTGTGACAGCATACAGTCTGATTGGTACCGGAGGCCTATCTGTTCCGCTGGCACCCAATAGTGTAGCCAAATACTGTCGTGCTTCGTTAGAAAGCAGGTCGGATTGCCGCACATGAGCAAACAACGCCAGTAACAACCCGAGCGTGGTTTCGTGGATGTAGGGCCCAAAGAAAGCAACCGGAGCATTCCCACCTCTGCTCCCTCTCACCTGAAGGGGTTGAAGGACTTCTTTATGGAGCCGGTCCAATTCGCGCAAGTCGGAATGGAAAACGAAAAAGTGAAACGCATCACGTCCTTGGGCTTTCCAAAGCCAGCCCAAATACCCTGCTAATCCCGCCAGCGCGCAGCGGGCACAGAATCGCAATCCTCGTTTCCCGCCCGAGTAGAAGTTTCCGAATTTGTTGGGATCAACTACGAAGGGATACATCCACATCTTGGCGTCGGTAAGCGGTACAGTGTCGCCGCAGAGGTCACATACATTGGACTTTCTGCTCAATTTCAAGTCTAGCTTAAACTCAGGAGGATTAGTAAAATAATTTTCTTCCTTGCCTTCGACCTCGACTTTAATCTTCGGCGCTGAGCCGGAGACTTTAATGAAAAGGTTTGTCGGATAGACCCAGTTGACTTTATCGTACTCCCGAATGTCTCCGGTTACTTCGTCGTAGTACTTTCCCTTTTTGCCGGTGGGTCGTACGAGTTGGCTCAGTAACCACTTTAGGACATCTTCCACTTGGTAGCAGCCTTCGCCGAACTGTTCGATGAGTACGATAAGTCCCGTATCCACCCAAAAGTTGCCGGTGGAGCGATTATAGGAAAGCTGAATCAAGAACGGTGGCGGTGTCATCGAATTCCCTCTTTCGTGGGGGATTTTCGCAAATGTATGTTCCCCTGCCAAGAAGTTTCCCCGGAAAGCCCATGAGCATCCTCATCGGGCTCAAACTCCGGTGGGTATTGTCAGCGAGCGCATCGGCGGACCTCAAAGCGTTTGTCACCCGAGAAGGCTCGACACATCTGAGGACCCGCCGCGCTTTAGAATCCATTTTCTTCGCCACAGCCCCAGCGGGGCGTTCGAGATGATATGCCTTTCGCGGCGCGTACGCGGCAATGAGAGTGCGATAGTAGGCTCCCGTTGGACTGACCTCCCCACGCAGGATGTTCCTGGCAGCCGCGGCGTCCGCCAAGCCAAGGAGTCGCGCCGGAGAGAGACGCTCATGCGCCGGCGCGTAATCCACATAAGCGAAGAAATATTTGCTCCAGAAGAACGAGAGGAATTCAACCCCTTCCGCCGACGCCCAACGGACGATCGCTTCGATGAATTTCTGATCGAGCGGAGCCCAGAAGGAGAAGACGTCGCGGGCGAAGATCGGTCCAGGGGCGACGTTTCGCATCAGTTCCGGCGCCGACGCCTTATACAGCCACGCTTCGCCGATGATCACCGGCTTGCCTTGCGCGCGGACCAGGCGCACCATCTCGGCCGCCCGATTCAGAAGACCAAGCGTCGCCGGATAGACGTGGATGTCCACGTAAGTGAGCTCATCCATCTTCGCGAGGCGCTGGACGAACTCCACGGCCTCCCAATTCCCCGCCCCGGCTCCGACCCGAATGCCCGCGCGCACATCGGCGAGCCCATCGAGCACGAATCGCACCAGGCGCATATACTCGTCCACATCCGCGAGCTGCCGCAATCCTGTGGCGCGCGCTTCCGTAGTCGGCTCATTGGCAATAGTCAGGTAATCGGGCTGCAGCTCGCGCGCGATGGTGCGAGCGATCTGGCGGCGCGCCTCGCGGTAACGCTCCATCGTCAATCCCGGGTGAGGGCCGACTCCGGTCGTCTCATCGGGGATCAGGACGCCCGTGCCAACGAGAAGTCGCATCCCGCGCTGACGGACTTCGCGAACGATATCGCGATAAAATGCCAGATAGGCATCGCGATGAGGATCGTCCCCGGAGAGGATCGGATAACTGATTGCGACTTTCACGCCACGCACGCCCAGCGCCCGCAACGCGTCGAGATAGAGAGCTATCCCCGCGCGCGTGTCTGGCCGGAGCAGGGCCGGCCCGCGATGCGCGTTCGCCGGGAGAAGCTCGGCGCCGAAGATCGGCACGCTCGCCCGCACATCGGGCACGCGACGCGCGAAGGCCTCCAGGGCGCGCTCCAGTTGCCGGTAGAGGGATTGGTATCGAAGAGGCCCTTCCGCCCCCGGGCATCTCCCGAGCAAGAAGAGCAATGCCAAGGTGATCGCGCCGCCGCACACCGACGCACGCCGCCAGCGTCGCCCCAAGCTCCGGGCGATGGCCCACGACCGCTTGGTATTGAGACGATCGCTCAATGATGCCCGCATGAACGGCGCAATGGAGCGCTCCTCAACCTCCCCTCCCTCGCCCGGATGAGGGGATAACCGGATGCCTTTTCGCCTGTCAGAGTCGCCTCTTCTCATGATACCTTTTGCGAAATCGCCGGATGCTCCTGCAGCAAGCCCACCATCCCGAATCCCTGGGCGTTGCGTTCGCCGAAGCCGGCGTCGTAGCCAAGCTGCAGGAGCTCTACCGGGCCGCTGACGCGAAATCGCATCATCCACCCTCGAACGTCGGTCTCCTTCACCCGCATCAATTTCGATTTCGGCTCGCCGAGCCACTCGAAGCGGAGTTCGCCCTCGGGAACTTCGCCGAGCAGAGCCTGAGCCTTGCGCCTGAGATTGTCGCCGAGCACGCGCGCGAAATCCGGCTCCTTGGGAGAAAGAAAGCGCTTCCGTAACTGCCCCGTTGCATCGCGTTCGCCCGTCGAAACGAAGATCGGCGACAGGGTCGTAAACGTCATCGTCTCGGTGAATGTCGGCGGCAGGGCGACCCCTATCTGCCCGACGTGGACTTTCTCTTTGCCCAATTGCACCTCCGGTGCGGCCAGAAGTCCGAGCGCAAGGGCTTCGATCAACGGTTCGAGCGGCGAAGCGATCCACCAGCGGATGATGCCCTGTGTGCGTATTCCATCGGTCACTTTCTCGTATCGTTCGGGATAAAGCAGCGAGAAGGTCGCCAGCTTATAGCGTTTGCCGCCGCCGAAGAACCCCTCGTCGTGCACCTCACGAGCCAGCCGGGGAATGCCGCGCTCCATCGCCCGGTAGAAAATCCCCTGCAGCCAATCCAGATAATTCCAGGGCAAGGTGATCTGCCGTTCTGAAAAGAGATCAACTTCGATTCGCACGATGTTTTTTCCTCTCTCGCTCTCGTTGTGAAAAGCAGCGGGTGCGGGAGAAGGGCAGAGTTACTTGTGTGAAGCCATTATTTATCTCTGCTCTTGCTGCCCCTCACCCATGAGCAAGAGCATGACTGACGGCCTCCATCATTGCATAAACCCGATGGGCGCGTCAAGCATCCGTTGGGGCGACGGAAAAATCAGCCGTGAAGCAGCCAGAGAAGCTGGAGATTTCGCCCCGGGCTCCCCGAGCCCAACGTCATGTGCCCACTGTGGTGGCAGGTCACGCATCACACGGTGGCCAGTCGAGCCACGCATGTGATCGGTGAACCGACCGAGGGGACGTGTCAGTGTATTCTGGGCGTGAGGTCTGACTGGCGGCCGCATCAGGCCGGCATTCCCTCGGGCGATTTCCAGCTCACTAAGGATTGAGTCGTGAACGATAGGTATGACTCAGTTTGCCGACCTCTTGACTCTCCCGATGGAGTCACGTACTTTCTTGCGCTCAGCAGGAAGGACGTGGTTTTCCGATTCCGAACTTGAGATTTGAAATTTGGTCGAGCAGAAAGGAGGGCCGCCATGTATTCTCAGCACGATTCGAAGAAGGGAACAATGCTGGTGCTTCTGGGGTGTTTGTTCCTCGGGTTGGTTCCGGTGCGTGCGCAACGTCCCCCGGAGCGCTATCCCAAGATCAATGTGGCCGTCGGCTATCGTCTGGACCCGACCTGGCCGCAGAAACCGGCTGAAGCTGTTTGGGGAGCGATGCCGGGAATCGCCGTTGATAAGGCCGGGAACATCTGGACGTTCAATCGAGGCAACATCCCCATTCAGGTCTATGCGCCCGATGGAAAGCTCATCCGCATGTGGGGTCAGGGAGAATTCAAAAATCCCCATCACATCAAGGTGGATGAGGAGGGCAACGTCTGGGTGGCCGATACACAATGGCATACCGTGCGCAAGTTCACGCCCGAAGGAAAGCTGCTCATGACTCTGGGCACACCGGGACAAGCCGGAGCCGATGAGACGCACCTCGATCAACCCACCGATATGGCCATTGCACCGTCAGGGGACATCTTCGTGGCTGACGGCTACGGCAACAACCGAATCGTTCACTTCGATGCACGGGGACGGTTCGTTAAAGCCTGGGGCACGCTGGGCGTCGCTCCCGGCCAGTTCAGCCTGCCTCACGCCATTGCCATGGATTCACGCGGACGCCTCTACGTGGCCGACCGAAACAACGCGCGCATCCAGGTCTTCGACCAGAAGGGAAATTTCCTGGCCCAGTGGAAGAATCTGATCACCCCCTGGGGCATCTGGATCACACCGAAAGATGAGATCTACGTCTGCGGCTCATCGCCGATGCTGTGGAGCGAAACGCGCGGCAGCATGTTGGGTATCCCGCCCAAAGATCAAATCGTCATGAAGTTTGCTACTGATGGGCGCGTCCTCGAACTCTGGACGTTTCCTAAAGGTGAGGATGGAAAAGAGAAACCGGGCGAGTTGAACTGGGTTCATGCCATCGCCGTGGATTCCCGCGGCGCGCTCTATCTCGGCGACATCAACGGCAAGCGGGCCCAGCGTTTCATTCGCGTCGAGCCGTCTTCGTCCGCGCCGTGAGTCTCGTGCGACGATGAGTGATCGGTCGCTCAAAAAACAATTGATCTCGATGGCCGCCGATGGACGGATTAATCCGCCGTCCGACGATGTACTGGCCGTCGAAGAGCCGCTGGAGATTCGTTTGAGGGGGCCGGGTCACGAGCCGCTCAGTCTCGCCATCACCATGCGCACGCCGGGACATGATTTCGAGCTGGCTGCGGGGTTCCTCTTCAGCGAAGGCATCATCCGTCGTCGTGAGGACATTCGCTCGATCTCCTATTGCACCGATCACGACGACCGACCGAGCGAAAACATCGTCATTGTGACGCTGGCCGATCACTGTACCATTGATCCCGAGCGTTTCAGCCGTCACGTCTTCACGACTTCCAGTTGCGGCATTTGCGGCCGGGCGGCGCTGGAATTTGTCCGTACTCTCGGACCGCCGGTATTGAATCCTCGGCTGCGCGTCTCGCGGGACGTGATCTGTTCTCTTCCTGACGCGCTCCGACGCGCCCAGACGCTCTTTGCTCGAACGGGGGGCGTGCATGCCTCGGCGCTCAGCGATTGCAACGGGCAAATCTTCCTCGCGCGCGAAGATGTCGGGCGTCATAATGCCATGGACAAACTCATAGGCTCCCTCCTGATGGAGGGAGGGATTCCGGCATCGGAGGCCATCGTAGTGGTGAGTGGACGCGCGAGTTTCGAGCTTGTGCATAAGGCCGTGCTCGCGGGAATTTCCATTCTCGTCGCCGTGGGAGCGCCGAGCAGTCTGGCCGTCGAGGTGGCCGCCGATGCCGGGATGACGCTCATCGGCTTTGTGCGCGACCGACGGTTCAACATTTATTCTGGCCCGGAGCGCATCGTGTAATGCCTCGCCCGGATCCCGTGGAGACGCCGGCTGAGGCATCTGTTTTCGTTGCCTGAAAATCACCACGGATCGTCTCGCTGCTCCATCTCCATCGGATTCATCGGCGGTGAGAATTTCATCGTTTCTGGACGGCCCCTGTGCTCCGTGAGGGGTCCTGCCGATTGCGAATCTGAATCTGGAAAATCGGCAATCCGCAATCGGTCTCACCCGGAGCTGTGCTGACGGTGCGTCCCGGGCGAGATTGCGACCGCCCACGCCGGAGGCCGAAAGATGCGGGGAGAACTTTCAATAAAGGACAGAGGGCCTTGGTCTTGCATAAGAAGTAACTTTCCGGCCACCTGCTTGACACCCGCCGTCGGGCTGAGGCACAATGGTGTCGGTTTCTTATGGGGCTCGCACAAAAGGGTCGCAAGCGTGTGAGAGATCAGTTCTTTGATACCGTGGGCCGGCCGACAGTCATCGAGACTGCGGCCAGCTTCTCTGACCGAACGGAAGGGGGAACTTTATGATCCGAAGGTGGACCGTTGCGGCTATTCTCGCCGCCGTCTTTGGAGTCCCGTGCGGCCATGCTATGGCTAAACCTCCCGGCGGTGCCATTGCCGGCCTGGTCAAGGATGACGCGGGCAACCCTATCATCGGCGCCGTCGTGAAGGTCATTGATCCCACCTCCTTCAAAGAGCCCATCCGAACGCTCCGAACAGATGCTCAGGGACGATTTGTGGCCAGGAGTTTAACGCCCGGACAATACCGCCTGCGTGCCGAAGCTCGGGGGTTTATCTCCGTCGCCCATCCGATCGAGATCAAGCCCGATGTGACGCTCACCCTCACGTTTGAATTGAAGCGGCTGGGAACACTCGCTCAGGAGCGCGAGGATCGTGACGACTATCGCTGGCTCGTGCGCGCGTCGCGTCGTCACGTTCTGCGATTCAACAAAAACGGCGAGACGCCTCCCGATGATTTTCTCCGCACGATGGCTCGGGGGCGGTGGGTTCCATCTCACGGCATGATTCAATGGATCAGCGGCGCTTCCGGGAAATCGCGCACGCTGGCTTCGCTCGGAATGCTCAATTTTGTGGCCATCAGCGAGTTGACGCCCACGACCGAGCTTCTTTTTGTCGGGCAAGTTGCCGGAGCCGATTCTCCCGGCCGGTTTGAACTGATGTCCACGTCAGCTCTGGATGAAGCCCATGCGCTGACCATCGCCGTTGGTATGGCGACGGTGCTACCGGAGACCGGTGGGGCGACCTCCGCTCCCACGAAGCTGCTCTCTTTACGGGTGGCCGATTCCTGGCGGGTGGCAGACCCGGTGGTCGTCGTCTACGGGGCGGATATCACGAAGGTCGTCGGACAGAAGGCGGCCATGGCCGTGCTGCCGCGTTTGGGCGTGCAGATGTCCCTGCCGGGCCGAAGCATGATGACCGCCGAATGGGTGCCGGTGCGCACGCAGGATGTTCACGCCCGCTATGATCACCACGGCCGCCAGGTGCTGCTCACCGAGCCGGAGACACCAGCCGTCGTCAACGGGCGTGTGATGGCGGATCGCACGCGCCGATTCCAGCTCCAGTGGGAGAAGGGGCTCGGTGAAACGTCAACGCTCGAAGCGGCCTTCTTCCTCGATGATGTTGCCGGCCGCGGAAGCAGCATCATTGCCCGTCCTCGCTCCGCTTCTGAAATCATCCATCCGCTGGCCCTCAAGGGTCAGGCTCAGGGGCTGCGGGTGATGTATCGTCGTCGTCTGGGCGAAACGCTTCAAGCCACGATCGGCTATGCGGTGGGGCAGGGGCTGAAGCTTTCGCCGCGGGGGCTTGAGGATCCGGCGCAGGCCGTTACTACGGGACTGTTTCAGGTCTTCGCCGCCCAGCTCGATGCGCTCATCTCACCGACGCGCACGCGCATCTCAGCTCATTTTCGGGCGGCTTCCCGAGCGAGCCTCTTTGCCATTGATCCCTTCTACGCCCGGCTACCGATACTGGATCCGAGCCTCAGTCTGATGGTCACGCAAGAGCTTCCTCTGGTAGCGCTGCTGCCCGGTCACTGGGAGGCCGGTGTGGATGTGCGGAATCTGCTGGACCTTCCCGGTTATGCGAGTTCGGATCGAGGAGTTCTCTTGATCCATCGCCCCCAGCGCCTTGTGCGTGGCAGCGTGTCAGTGAGATTCTGAGCGGGAGGCCCACGACGCCGAGTATCTGAGGGAAGAGCCATGCGGCTGCGAACGTTGAGCGGACGAACGATCCTGCTTCTGGGGATTACGGCGGCGGCGGTGGTCGTCGGCGGGCTCAATCTCCAGGCCCGGCTGAGGAGTCCTCAGATTCCCTCCGATGGCGTGATCTGGGCGGATTCACCCGGGGGAGTGAAAGCGGAGATTGTTGATCCTTCGGGTCCGGCGGCTCGCGCCGGAGTGCGTCGGGGCGATCTACTGATCGGCATCAGCCTCGATGGAGGCCGCGATTTCGATGAGATCACCCGCGCCAGCGATGTTCAGATCTATCTCGACACGGCGGGCGTGCACCATCCGGTGTCGTATCTGATCGAGCGGCGCAATGCCTACGGCGATGCGTCACGCTGGGCCGCCGATCTCACCGGACTGCAAGCGAAACCCCAGCGCCTGTGGCGTGGTCTTTATCTGGCCGCCATCGGATTGGTCTATCTCATCATCGGGCTCTACGTCCTCATTCGCCAGGGGCGGTCTCCCTACACGCGTCACTTCTACGTCATCTGCCTGGCCGCTTTCATCGTCCACTTCTACAGCTTCACGGAGCAGCTCGACCGTCTGGATTGGATTGTTTTCCTCGCCGACAACGCGGCGTTGACGTTGCTGGCTCCGCTCTTTCTCCACTTCGCCGCTCTCTTCCCGATCAAGCAGCAAATCGTCGAGAGCCGTCGTGTGGTCACCGCCGTGCTTTACATCCCGGCCATGATCATGCTGGGGCTGGAGGCTCTGCTGGTCATGCGCTGGCGTCCGACCGCCGACGTGGCGTTGCGTCTGCGCATGGGGCTCGATTCGGCGGAGGTCATCCAGTTCATCCTCTGCTTCCTCATCGGTGGAGCATTGCTCGTTCGCACCTTCACCCGAGCCGAGAGCCCGATCCTGCGGCAGCAGATGAAATGGGTCGTCTGGGGATTGGGCGTGAGCATCGTTCCCTTCACCGCCTATCAGGTCTACTCCTACTTCATCAATCCCAACGCCTCGCCGGTAATCGAAGCGATCGCCGTCGGACCGCTCATTTTCATTCCGCTGTCGTTCGGCTACTCGATTGTGCGCTACCGCCTGATGGATGTGGACGTGATCATGCGGCGCAGCGTCGTTCATGCTCTGGCGACGGCGTCGGTTCTCGCTCTCTATCTCGCGCTGTTGATCAAGGGAGCCGACATCGTGGATTGGGTTGTTCCCAATGCGCCGCTGTGGCTGGTCCAGGCGGTCACGGTCACGGGCATGCTCATCATCGCCATGCTCTTCGCCCCGGTGCGCAACTGGATGCAGCAGCAGATGGATCGCCTTTTTTACGGTCCCCGCTACAGCGCCCGGGCCAGCCTCGGCCAGTTCATCCAGACCATTTCCGCCACCACCGCTCTCGACCCTCTGCTGTCGTCGGTTGCCGAACGGCTCGGCGAGATGGTGCCCGTGGGCAAGATCGTCATCTTCATTGAAGACGCGTCAGCCCCGGCGGGTTATCGGATCGCCTTCAGTTCCGAAGGGAGCGAACAACGGCCTCTTCCTCCCGGGTTCGCTGATGTGATTCGTACGGAGAGCGCTTCGCAGGGAGTGCTCTCGGTCGAGGTCACCCCCTGGTTGCCCGAATCCTTTCTCGCTCACTTCCGCGACCTTCACTACTTCGTCCCCTGCATCGTGCGGGATCGCATGGTGGCCATCATCGGATTGGGACGGAACGCGGAGGCTCCATTACTCACGTCGGAAGAGATCGAGCTGCTGCGGGCGATTTCCGGCTATGTCGCCGTTGCCATCGAGAACAGCTTGCTCTATCAAGAACAAGCCGCACGAGCGGCCGAACTGGCTGAACTGAAGGAATTCAACGAAAGCATCATCGAGTCCATCAACGTCGGGATCCTGGCCCTTACTCCCGAAGGGCGCATCACGACCTGCAACAGTGCTCTGGAAGAACTCCTCGGCCTGCCTCGCAGTCAGGCCATCGGCCAGCCGATTGATAGCGTCCTCGATCCGGAACTCGTGCGGGCTCTCCGTCAGATCGTGGGACATGAGGGGTGGGTGGTGGATGAGGCTCGAACTCTCTACAAGTTTCGCCTGGTACTCGGCGAGGATCGAGACCTCGTTCTCAACATCTCCCTCACTCCGTTTGTGACGCCTCAGGGGCAGAATGTCGGCTCGCTTCTGGTCCTGGAAGACCTCACCCACCGCGTGCGACTCGAAGAACAGTTGCAGCAGCGAGAAAAACTCTCCTCGATCGGGCTTCTCGCCGCGGGCGTCGCTCACGAAGTCAATACGCCGCTGGCCGGCATCGCCAGCTATACGCAGATGCTGTTGCGACAGTTTCCTCCGAGCGATCCGCGTCGGGCACTGCTGGAGAAGATCCAGACGCAGGCCATGCGGGCTTCGAACATCGTCACCAACCTCCTCAATTTCGCCCGCGTTGAACGGACGGACTTCGCCGAATTGGATCTCCATCAGGTTCTCGACGACACGCTCCAGCTCATTGAGCCACAGTTGCGCACGAGTGGAATTGTCGTGGTGAAGGACTACGCTCCGGAACTGCCCGCGATTCTGGGGAATTTCACCAAGCTTCAGCAAGTCTTCATGAACCTCATCCTCAATGCCCGCGACGCCATGCCCGATGGAGGACAGCTCACCTTGCGAACTGACGCTCGTGATGCAGTGGTGGAGGTGGAGGTCATAGATACCGGCGTCGGTATTCCCCCGGAACATCTCTCCAAAATTTACGATCCCTTCTTCACCACCAAAGAGATCGGACGCGGAACGGGACTCGGTCTGGCGCTCACCTACGGGATCGTCCAGGAGCACGCCGGCCGTATCTCGGTCGAAAGCAAAGTGGGGTGTGGAACCCGGTTCACTCTCACGTTCCCGGCGGCTCGCGTCGCCCGCATTCCCTCTCGCCGCCGCGAGGAATACGCCACCGCGACCGGTGACTAAGGCTTCCTCGTGATTTCCAGCATTCGTTTCTGGCAGAACCCTCTCGGTTGCGGACATTGCTGTGCCCCCCGGAAGCTGCCGCCCGGAAGCCGACGCTCATCCCGAACGAAGGAAACGATCCCTTCGCATCGTCGGCCTGCGAGGTGGACTATTTGTTCACAGGAATCGCCCGTGTGCTCATGCCCGCCACGAGGAATGAAAATGCGTCTGCCAACGGATCAAAGGGGCCAACTGATGAGCGATCCGCTGGAACCTTTCATCCGTGGGGAGATCATTTTCAAGGGAGTTCCTCATGGAAGCCAAGCTTCCACCGGGAAACCATGAAAAATCTCACCGCAGAAGGACACGGATGGGCACGCCGTGAAGGGGACGATCCGCGTTAATCCGTGTCCATCTGTGGTGACTGTCGGAGGAGGATAGCGATGACACGATACATCTCGGTCACTCTCTTCATCGTGACGGTTTTGCTCATCGGGAGTTTTCCGAGGACCGGCGTCCTCGCGGTTGCTCGTGCAGCGGGCCAGATCCCGCCCATTGTTCTTGAGGTGGACGCCCGGGAAGCTCCGCGGAAGATTTTGCATGCGCGGCTGACGATTCCGGTCACACCGGGACCGTTGACCTTATACTATCCCAAATGGCTTCCGGGAGAACACGGACCGACCGGACCGATTCTCAATCTGGCGGGATTGAAACTGAGTGCCGGAGGTCAGACCATTTCCTGGCAGCGTGATCCGGTGGAGATGTACGCCTTTCACTGTCAGATTCCCGCCGGAGCCCGCAGTCTCGAGGTGGCCCTTGATTTTCTTCTGCCCGTCGGTGGGGATGGATTCACCTCGGCCGCGTCCACGACGGCACAGCTTGCCGTCATCAACTGGAATCAGGTGCTGCTCTATCCCCAGGGGCGCCGAACCGATGACCTCCTCTACGCGGTGCGACTGCAGTTGCCTTCGGGCTGGCGCTACGCAACGGCTCTTCGCAAAGCGAGAGAATCCGCCGGAGTGATCGAGTTCGAGCCGGTCTCGCTCACGATGCTGGTGGATTCGCCGCTTCTGGCTGGAGCCCACATGCGCACGATCACGCTGACGACCGAGCCATCCCCGCCGACCTTCATCCATCTGGCGGCGGATAGCCCGGAGGCGCTGGAAATGAGTCCGAAGATGATCGCGGATTTGAAGCAACTCGTCAGCGAAGCTGGCGCTCTCTTCGGAGCCTACCACCACACCGAATATCACTTTCTTCTCGCCCTGAGCGACCATGTCGCCCATTTCGGTCTGGAACATCATCAGTCGAGCGATAACCGCGTGCCGGAACGGACGCTTCTGGAGGACGCCCTTCGGAAAGTCCACATCGGCGTTCTCTCCCACGAGTACGTGCACTCCTGGAACGGCAAATATCGCCGTCCGGCCGACCTCACGACGAGCGACTACGGTCAGCCGATGGTGGGCGATCTACTGTGGGTCTACGAAGGGCTCACGCAATATCTGGGAGGCGTGCTGGCGGCGCGCAGCGGACTGTGGTCGCCGGAAGAGTATGAGCAGGCGCTGGCCGTAGCAGCGGCATCGCTCGATCACCGGCCGGGACGAAGCTGGCGGCCGCTGGCCGACACGACGCGAGCGGCTCAGATCCTCTACGGAGCACCGGCGGCATGGGATGCCTGGCGTCGCGGCGTGGATTTTTACGACGAGGGGTGGCTTCTCTGGCTGGAGGTTGACGCGATCATCCGCAGTGAAACCCGGGGCGCTCGGTCGCTTGATGATTTTTGCCGCCGCTTTCACGGAGGGACATCCGGCGGCCCCACGGTCAAACCGTACACCTTTGACGATCTTGTGGCGACGCTCGCCGAAGTCGCTCCCTACGACTGGCGCGGCTTTTTCACAACGCGGCTGGCTGCGACAACACCACGAGCGCCGCTTGGCGGCATCGAACGAAGCGGCTGGCGCCTGGTCTATCGGGAAACGCCTTCCGATTTCCAGCAGGCCCTCGAACAGGTCAGCCGAATCCTCGATCTCGCGTACTCGCTTGGCCTGCGCCTGCGCGATGACGGCCTCATTCTCGATGTGGTGCCGGAGACCGTCGCCGCTCGCGCCGGTCTCGGTCCGGGAATGCGGCTCGTCGCGGTGAATGGACGACGGTTCGCTCCCCACATTCTGCGAGCGGCCCTCCGGGCAGCCAGGACCAGTTCGGATCCCATCGAGCTGCTCGTCGAAAGCGAAGAGTTCTACAAGACCTATCGGCTCGCCTATCACGAGGGCGAACGGTATCCTCACCTGGAGCGCGACGCGTCGCGGCCCGATCTCCTCAGCCAAATCCTCAAACCGCGCCAGACCCGTATCGCCACCTCTCGATAATATTCACGAACACAACCGGAGCGATCCCTCGTCACAGAGGGGCGCTCCGGCACAAAAGGGGGACCTGTTTCCCGGGACGTCTATCCCTACCCCGCCATGGGGAAGCGTAGCGGATAAGTCGGGGAGACTTCAGGGGGAAGAAGTCTCCCCGACGCTCACTCACCTTTTACCAGTTAATGGCCAGGGTAAAGGTGATGACGCGCGATCCTCCGCTTTGACTGTTGATGCGAGCGAAGGTCGCGGAATCAAAGGTCAAACTGCCGATGGCGAAGTTGGTGTTGTTGAAGGCATTGATGAAGGCCGCCTTGAATTCCACGTTGGCCTTCTCGGTGAAGTACGTGCGCTTGATGAGCGAAAGATCGGTCTGGAAGAAGCGCGGACCGTTAATGGACGCCCGCGGGAAGTTCCCAAACGTCCCCGGAGCAGGAGAGGCGAGGAGTCCTTCCTTGAGCGTCGCCGTTTGCAGACGACCGGCTGAATCCACCGTGATGTTAAGCAGCGCCGGATTGATGAAGAACACTCCCGAACCGGTGCGGAAGATGCCGAAGTTCTTCTTGAACTCCTCGAAGCTGATGCCGACCAGTTGAGCAGGGTTCAGTTCCGGATTGAAGTTGTTGAACGTGGAGCGGCCGGAGAAGACGGCAATCGGCGGCCGGGACTGCCAGTTGATGATGCTTCCCACGGACCACCCTTCGATGACCTTGCGGATGACTCCCGGTCCACCGGACCAGAAGCGACGGCCCGGTCCGACCGGCAGCTCATAGAGGAAGTTGGCGATGAACCGGTGCGTCTGATCGAATCCGGAGCGGTGGCGATCCAGCCGAGGATTGCGCAGCGTGCGGAAGGATTCGAGCGTGCTCTGGCTGCCCTCGCTGTCGGTGATGGCCTTGCTGAAGGTGTAATTGGCCTGGAGGTAGAGTCCGCTCGACACCCGCCGCCGCAATTCGATCTGCAAGGAGTTGTAGTTGGAGAACGAGGCATTGGTCAGCAGCCGCGCGAAGGCGGCAAAGGGATTGGCCACAAAGAAGTTGGGCGGCAACTTCGCTCGATTCGCCGCGTAGGTCGGGCTGAAAGCGAGCGTTTGCGCCATCGCTCCCACGTTGTTGTTGACAAGCGCCGTGATGAAGGTCGAGCTGGCAAAACCGACCGAGGCTGGCAGCCCGCTGAACAAGGTCGAGAGGATCGGCAGCGGAACCGTTCCCGGGGCCCCCGGAGCGAAGCTGCGTCCCCCGTTGATCTCCAGGTTCTTTTGCGCGTTGAGGAACTCCTGCAGGAAGCCGTTCTCGAAGATGTTGACCTCGTTATAGTCAATGGCGCGGAAGATCTTCACGGCGTGGTTGCCCACGTAGCGGATCTCCAGAGCGGTATTGCGCGCAATCTCCCGCTCGATGCCGAACGACCACTGCTGCACGTAGGGCGTTCGGAGGTTCGGATCGAACGTCCAGAGGCCGTTGTTGGGATTGACGGCGAAGTTCTCCGCATCGGTCACCGGCATCTTGAACGTGGGGGTCGGCAAAGGAACGCCCGCCGCTGTGAGCACGCCCGTCGGCGTCGTATTGGCCACCGTCTGAATCAAACCGGGATTGGTGGTTCCTACGCCCAGCGCGTTGCTCACGACGGTGAACCCATCGCGGAGATAGCTGATCGAGAAGCCGGCGCGAATGGCGCTCTTCCCTTCACCGCCGAAGAGCCAGCGCAAGAGCCGGTTTTTCGGCTCCGGCGAGTAGGCGAATCCGATGAAGGGAGCGAAGTTGTTCGTATCGTTCTTGTAGAGAGGTCGTCCGGTCTTCCCGCTGACGAAGTCAATGATCGTCGGCGCTGATCCCTTGAGCACTCCGGGATTGAACAAATTGCCCGGTCCCGAAATGCCGAACAGGCCCGCCACCCCGCCGAGCGGTTGAATCGCCAGCCCGTTGGGGATTGTCGGCACGGCCAGGAATTCGTAGCGCACTCCGTAGTTGAGGGTAAAGTTGCGCACAATCCGCCATTGATCCTGGAAGTAAAAGCTCACTTCACGCTGACGGAAGACGCGCTCGCGCGTGGCTCCGGGAACGAACCCCGACGTCGGACTGGTGACGTTGAACGTGCGTTGAGCCGAACCGAGCAGCCCCACCAAATCACGGTAGATCGGTCGGGCGCGATTGACAATCGCCGTTCCCGTAGCGCCGGCAGGGAGATTCGGGAAGGCGGTGTTCAAAATGCCGTCGGGATTAGCCGTGTTCGTCCCCAATGCGATCGTCGGGTGAATCCCCGCATCGTTGAAGGTCACCGCCGAAATGGAGACCGCTTCTGCTCCCATGCGGAACGTGTGCGTCTTCCTCACCCAGGAGAAGTTGTCCACGAACTGATAGACGAGCGTATTGCGCCCCTGGGACATGAACGTCAGCTCAGGTGTCGTGACCGAACCGAATGTCGTGAAAAACGGCTTATCCGGGGGAGCTTCGCGCAAAAATCCCACCGGCGCTCGCTGATGCCCGTAGCGAACCTCATTGGCAAACGACGTACCGAAGGTGGAATGGATGGCCGCCGCCGTCAGCCAGCGCGTGGACTCCTGAAAGGCATTGATACCCCCAGGGAATGGGGACTCCAACCCGTTGAACGTGTCGGGCGTCAGGATGAAGTGGGCGCGATGCAGCACCCACTCGAGCTTGTGCGATCCCCACCTGTCGAACAGCTTTTGGTCAATGCGCAAACTGATCTTGTCGTTGTTGTTGACGCCCGCCACGTTGTAACGGAAACCGGCGGTATTGAGCCCATCTCCCACGAGCGTGTTGTTCGGCGCCGGCATTGCATTCAGCACCGCCGACGTGATCGGATTGAGCGTCTTCACATTCCCGATCTGGAGCAGATTGACGGATTGAAGCTGACCATTGGCTCCGATATAGCGGAAGATCCCCTGTCGTGCTTCCGGCGTGAGAACCGTTCGGTTCCGGGTGGCCGAGAAGGGCTCGCGGAATCCTTCGTAGGAGAAGAACCAGAAGCTCCGGTTCCGTCCGTCATAGATCTTGGGCAGATAGACGGGACCGTTGGTGACGAACCCGAACCAGTTCTGGAGCTGGATCGGTCGTGGAGTCCCCGTCGCATTGTTGAAGAACGAGTTGGCATTGAGATTGTCGTTGCGATGCTGCCAGAAGACCTTCCCGTGGAACTCGTTGCCCCCCGAAGGCGTGACAATACGCACCTGAGCGACGCCACGACCCGCATCTGATCCCACCGTTCCAATCGTCACGCTGAACTCATTGGTTGATTCCAGCGAGGGAGCCGTGATGGCAAAGAACGAGTCAGTCTTCACGAAATTGTCCATCGCATTGATGCCATCCTGGGTGACGTTGGTGGCCGTGCCCCGCAGCCCCCCGACGGAAGCACTGCGCGTGTCAGTGCCGATGACGGCAATGCCCGCTTGCAATCGAGCCAGCTCAATCGGATTACGGTTGGGCAGAGGAAGATCTCTCACCTGACGCGCATTGATGACATTGGTGAGCGTCGGGCTGACGGTGTTGATCACGGCTTGTGCCTCCCCAACCACCGTGACCTCTTCTGTGACAGCTCCAACCTCAAGGCTCACAGTGATCCGGGCCGGGATGGACACTTCGATGACCACGTCCTGGATTTCAGCTCGCTTGAACCCCTGAGCTTCTACGGAAACGGTATATCGGCCGATGGGGAGCGAAGGAAGGACAAATGCTCCCTGAGCATCGGTCGTGGCGCGAAACTGAGCCCCCGTGGCAATGTTTTTCACCGTCACAGAGGCGCCGGGAATGGCCGCGCCGACCGGGTCCGTCACGATCCCCGTTAAGCTTCCCGACGTCTGACCAAACACCGGTACACTGCTGAGCATCAAAAGCGTCAACAAAACAGCGATATGGTGTCTCACCGTGTTTCCCTCCTTAGCTTCGTGTTGAAAAACGGAAGGCGTTAAAACCGCTTTGCGCTTCCGACACTGAAAAAGGCAAACGGTGTGCCACATCGGTCCCCATAAGGTAACTTCCTGAGGCTCCAGCAATTACAGGGTTACAAAAATTTGCAATGACAGGAGTCTTTCCATTTTTTCGGAAAGTCCATCCGAAATTTTGGACGACTTGCGGGTTCACCCCGAACCCGGAGGGACTTTAAGAGGGGGAGAGACTCACGATGCCGGCGGCTCTTTGCAGAGGCGGCATCGTGAGTCCTCCAGATCAGCTCTCACCAATTGAATCGCGCCGCCAGTTGGACGATACGAGGATCGTAGGCTCCGTTGGTGCCGGAGATGCGACCGAAGTTTGTACTGTTGATGTTGGTCGTCGGTCCACCGAAGCTGACCGTGTTGAGGAGGTTGAAGAACTCGGCGCGGAATTGGAAGCTTGTCGTTTCAGTGATCCGGATGCTCTTGATCGCGTTGAAGTCGAGTCGCCAGAATCCCGGGACGCTCAACACGCCGAAGCCCAGCGAACCCAGTCGGCCCGCTGCAGGATTCCGGAAGATTTGCGTATTGGCGCGACCATCCGGGCCGATGAGGCTCGGGTCGAAGTAGAAAACGCCGTTGCCGGTTCGCCGCACGCGCACGAGCCGGCGAAGATCCTCAACGGTCATGCCGACGAGGTCAACGGTATTGCTCCCCGAACGTCCCGCGCGGTTGAGCGTGCCACGACCGGAGACAAACGAGAGCGGTTGCCCGGTATAGGCGATCAGGATTCCTCCGATCTGCCAGCCGCCGAAGACCCGCCCCACCCAACTGCTCGTATTCAGGAAGCGCTTGCCGGGACCGAACGGAAGCTCGTAAACAAATGTGGCGTTGACCCGATGGCGAGTGTCGAAGCTGGCGCGGCTGTATTCGTAGCGGGGACTGCGCAGCGTCACGAAGGCGGAGAAATTCGAACCGGAGCCTTCAAAATCCGTCAGAGCGCGTCCGAACGTGTAGTTGACGTTGAACTGCAATCCCGATGCCAATCGGCGCCGCAGCTCCACCTGAAGAGAATGGTAGTTGGAGCTCGAACCGTTGGTGATCACATCGGAGAAGGACGCCTCCGGGTTCACGACGAAGAAGTTGATCGGCAACCCACCGCGCGGACCCGTGAGCGCATTGAGGAAGTTCGTGAAAAGTTGATTGGCGAACTCGCCGGCCTCGTTTTGATCGAGCAAGGTGATGAAGGTGGAATTGCTGTAGAGAGCGCCCGATGTCGCTCCGAAGATCGCCGCCAGGATCGGCAGGGGGACTTGACCGGGAAGCCCTTGATTGTCAAATCGAGCCCCTCGTCCCATCTGACGGCTGATGGCAAGGTTTTGTTGTGCGGCCAGGAATTCCTGGAGGAAGCCGTTCTCGAAGATGTTCGTTTCGTTCAAATCAATCCCGCGCCAGAGCTTCAGACCGCGATTGCCGACATAACTGACTTCCAGAGCCAGGTTGGGCGTGAGCTCGCGGGCGATACTGAGCGACCACGTTTGCACATAGGGCGTGCGGAGGTTCTCGGCGAAACCGAAGATCCCGCTGCCTCGATTGTCACGGAAGTTATCCAGTTGAGGAATGGGCACGCGGAAAGTTGGAACAGCCGGGACGGGGAATCCATTGCGGAACGAGGTGAACTGCGCTCCTCCCCGAATTCCCTGATCTGCCGTCGTGAGGGAGATCGTCTTGATGAACCCCGCATTGCTTCCTAAAGCGTTCGTGATGACGCTGGCGCTCTCGAGCGAATAAGCGATGGAGTATCCACCGCGAATGGATCCTTTGCCGGCTCCGCCCAGGAGGATGCGAGTTAACCAGTTGCGCTTCTCCGGCGCCCAGGCAAAGCCGAACGTCGGCGAGAAGTTGTTGTAGTCCTCGTTGAAGAACTTCCGCCCGTTGGATGAGCCGGCGAGATCAAGCATCACCGGTGACCCCGCGAGCACGCCCGGACGAAACAGGTTGCCCTTGCCTGAAACTCCGAAGAAGGCCGCTTCCCCGCCGACGGGCTGGAGCGCCAGCCGATTCGCTTGATCCGGCACACTCATATACTCATAGCGAAGGCCATAATTGAGCGTGAGAGTCGGCCTCGCTCTCCACGAATCGGA
Organism: Blastocatellia bacterium; assembly: GCA_035573895.1. Lineage (NCBI taxonomy): Bacteria > Pseudomonadati > Acidobacteriota > Blastocatellia > Blastocatellia bacterium. Next base: position 25,811 of record DATLZR010000014.1, read on the forward strand.
GAAGTAGAAACCGAGGTAATTCTGACGGATCTTGTTGAAGAAAAATTCTCCTTCAACGAACCCCACCTTGGGATCCTTCACGTTGAAGGTGCGGGTCGTGCTGGCGATCTGACCGATGAGGATCGAGTAGACGTTCTGCGCCAGGCTGCGCGTCGTCGCCGTGCTGCTGGGGAAGGCGCTGGCGGGCAGTGCCGACGGATTCGCTGTGCTGACGCCGAGGATCAACCGCAGAATCGTCCCCGTGGTGCTGGTCGTCTGGTTGGCTGTGATCGAACGAAAGTCGCCGCCAAACCGAATCGTGTGTCGTCCTCGAATCCAGGAGAAGTTATCGAGCCACTGGAAGTTCCGCGTGTTGCGCCCGCTGGTGACGCTGATGAGCTGAGGATCAACGATCGTGGGAAAGTCAATGAAGACCTCCCGCCCCGCCACCTGGAACCGGTCCGGCTCCGTCCCGAAGATCACCGGAGCCGTCTGGAAGCCGAATCGAGCCTCATTGACTTTATTCGCTCCGAAGGTCGAGCGCAGAGCAAAGGAACCCGTCCGCCGCCACGAATCCTGGAATCCTCCCTTCATCCCGGGGAAGATGGGCTCGAATCCATTGAGCGTATCATTATCCGTATCGAAGCGGACGATGTGCAGGATTCCCTCGACCGTATGAGTATTGTTCAACCGCCAATCAACCCGCCAGCTCGGCCGGATGATCCGGGTCTTTGTCGGCACATTCCAACGAAAGCCGCCCGTGACCAACCCGTCCCCGATCTGGAAGTTATTCGGCAACGGATACCTGTCGCTGAGGATCTTGGTCGTGAAGGGATCGGCACTAATACCTCCCGCCTGGAACAGATCCACCGTGCGAAGCTGCCCGTCAGTACCGATGTAGCGAAAGATTCCTCGTCGCGCCTCATCCGTGAGGACTGTCCGATTGCGCGTCACTTCGCTGGCCTGCGTGGTGATGTCAAGTGACGTCCAGAGGAAGACTTTGTCCTTGATGATGGGGAAGCTCGCGCGCCCACCGAATTGGTTCCGAATGAGCTTCTCGCGAGGAGTCCCCGTCAGGTTGTTGAAGAAGCTATTGGCATTGAGCACGGTGTTGCGGTGGAACTCGAAGAGACTCCCATGAAACTCATTGGTGCCGCTCGGTGTGACCATGCGGATGAAGGCCGCTCCGCTACCGGTCGCCGAAGCATCGGTGGTACTCGTCGTGATGCTGAATTGCTCGACGTTCTCCACCGTCGGCGAGGAGATGATGAAAAAGCCATCACCGGATCGGAGAAAGTTGTCCTGCACGTTGATCCCATCTTGCGTGATGTTGATGACCGACTGACGCAGTCCGTTGATGCGTGAGGCCCGCTCTCCGCCCGACGTCGAAATCCCCGCAACGGTCGTGGCGATGGTGATGGGATTACGCGCCACCAGTGGCAGATCGAGAATTCGCCGCCGGTCAACGACAGTGGTCAGCTCCTGGCTGCTTTTGTTGATGACCTCTTCACCGGTGCTGGTGACGGTCACCTCTTCGACCACACCTCCCACTTCCAGCTTCACGGTCACCGTCGCATAGGTCGCCACATCAATCCGCACATTCTCCCGAACGAACTTCTTAAATCCCGGGGCGTCCACCGTCAGCGTGTAGACCCCGACGGGCAGAACCGGGAAGATGTAGACACCCTGTTCATTGGTCTCGGTCGTCCAGGTCGCATTGGTCCCCACATTGCGCACCTCGACTTTGACGCCCGGCAGGTAAGCCCCCTGGGGGTCTTGCACTGTTCCATCCAGACGCCCTGTATTGGCTTGCCCCCGGACGGCAGTAACTGAGACCACGACCAAAAGCAAAGAAAGGAAAAGTCGCAGAGGATGTCTCATTGGTTTCCCTCCTTAGTTTTGGTTGTCCCGCGTCAAAAGCAGCGGAAAGCACAATGCGCTGTACTTTCCGCGACCAGTTTATGCAAATCCCGTGCCAAGTCAAGCCTAATAAAGCAAATTACTGATCTGCTTCTCGTTAAAAGAGCAAAGGTCAGATTCGCTCCGCCCGATCTTCCATTTTTTCGGAAAGTTCATCCGAAATTTTGGATGAGCATGCCGCAGGCAGCCGATGGCGGCCCTGACAGGGGCACGTCTGAAGGGAGACGTTCCTCGTCGGAGCAGGTCGTACTGTCTCAGTTTACGAGCCGTCTCCCTGTGAGGGCTCTTGAGTCCGCATTGATTCGCGGGTGATCAAGGCGGTGCTCCTGATGACCCCGGCTATGTCGGATACCACTGAGCGGTAGTGGTAGAATGGCATCGGGAGGACTTCCGCAAGGAGCCACATTGTTTATTGCCAGCGCGCCCACACGTCGGGAGACGCGCCGGTGAAAAGGTGCTCCCAAAGATGCATTGACAAAACTCTGGCTAATTTTTATCATCATGCACCTGGCGATACAAGGAGGATGATGGGCAAGCAGCAGGCGATCTCGGTTTGCTCCCTGGGTATCACGGGAATGTTGTTCTCATGTGATGAAGGAAGGCCATCACATCTCTCACCGGAGGGACACAAACAATGAGGGAGAGGGCGTCGCGTGTGACCTCCGGCAGAAGCAGTTGCAGGTGAACGACAGAACGTCATGAGCTGGGCTCATGACGATTCTCGAGCAGCAAAGGAGGGGGATATGCTGACACTACCTGTGATGGGTCTCATTGTGCTTTTGCTCCTTCAGCCGGAGCAGGGGCTCATTCATGCTCCGGATGCAACCTCCATGTTTAAGATTGCGCTGCGGTGGCTTCACTTCGCCGCCGGAATTACCTGGATCGGGCTCCTCTATTTCTTCAACCTGGTGAATGTGCCGGTGATGAAGAAGCTCGATCCCGCGACCCGAGGGAAAGTGGTTCCCGAGTTGATGCCGCGAGCCCTGTGGTGGTTTCGCTGGGGCGCGGTGGTGACCGTTTTGGTGGGATTGACCTACTATGCCATGTATATTCTTGCGTCGGAAGCGGAGAATGCGGGATTCAGTACCTGGAGCCTGTTTGGCCAGTGGCTCCTGGTGGTCATCATCGCCTGGGCGATCATCTACGGCTGCCTTCAGCCCGTCTCCGGCGTCCTCAACAAAGGGGCCGTTCTCGCCGTGATTGATGCGGTGGTCGTTCTCGTGATGTTCTATGTGTTGCTGAAGATCATGGGCACGACCAGCGAGGCCGGGAAGACACTGGGGAACAAATCGCTCTCGATCGCCTTCGGCGGTGGGCTGGGCATCATCATGCTGCTCAACGTATGGGGCATTATCTGGCCGGCGCAGAAGCGGATCATCGCCTGGACTAAAGAGAACGCCGAAAAGGGCACGGCCATGCCGCCTGAATCCGCCAAGCTTGCCCGCCGGGCCTTTCTCGCTTCGCGGACGAATGCCTGGCTCTCGTTGCCGATGCTCTTTTTCATGGGTACGTCTCACGGCGATTACATCTGGTTTGCCCAGTAGGGATGAGCGTTTTCGCGGCGCACCATCCGATGAGCCGACGATGAACAAAAGCGCCAGGCTCAGGTGATGAAGTCTATTTCCTGCGTTCCTCCTGATGCTGCCAGCAACGGCTCCCGGGAGGAACGCGACGCTGGCAGGGCTGACCGCTTCTTGTACGTGCGCCGCAGATGGTATAGCGGGATTCAGAAGAATCAGTTCTGTTCGTCGGAGGCACAGCGTCCCCATTTGTGCGAGGAAGAGCGTGCTCATTGGAAGGAAGGACGTGCTCAATGTGAAGGGGTGGAGATGATTGGCGGGCCGGCCGCTGACTGATCATCCCGACGACAAATCCCAGGAGAAAGCCCGATGCCAGAATGAAGCCCAGAAGTGTTACGCGGACGAACCGCCATTTCCTCGCGCAGCCGTCGCAGAATTGGCGGCTGTGCCATACGCGCCAGCGGAGGCGCTCAATCCGCTGACCACACTCCGTACAAAAGCGCGGCCTGTACATCGCTTTCGATCATGCCCCGGAGAAGAGAACTCCCTCCGTGCACAGACCCGGATTGACGTATCACGGGAGCCGGCAAAGGAACGATTTCCCCCTGCGACTCCTGTTGCTCAAGCATAAGCAATGAGTCGAACCTCTGGCAACACGCTCGAAGGTGAGTCGTGTACCCTGCCGCGAAGAGATGAATACGCCCGGTCCACCGGCGCCGATTGCCGCGGCAATCGTGGCCGTACCGATCGTAGTAATGGGAGCGACCCGTACACCCGCGACGATCACACCGGGGGTGAACAGCAGATCCACCTGCCCGAGAAGCTCTCCCTCAATCATGCCATAGCGCGAGTGGCTTCGCGGATGGCCGGATCAATTCCGCGAATCCCCGCGAATGTGGTTGCGCCCAATTAGCAAGAGGGCATGCAGCGCAAGGGCCAGAATGGCCGCCCCGCCTCGACCCCACCGATCAACGGGATCGGAATGAGAAATCCGAACAGCGCAGGGCCGGGAATCGTTCGAATCATGTTGATGAATCCCATCACGGGCTCGCGGAGCGGGAGATGGAGGGATGAGATAGATCGCGATCGGAATACCGATCGTCAGAGCGCTCCCCGTGGGGAGAGCAACCAGTTCGAGATGCTCCATCGTCAATCGCCGGATTCCCTGACCGTCGTGCGAGAAAAATCCAGGGATACTCATAGAAGCGGATCCCGTGCTCGTTGCCTTTGAGCCGGACCGATAAAAATCCGGGGAGAAAGATCCGTCTTCTTTTTCCGAGGTATTTTTGACGATGGAGCAAGTGCTCCGGGGAGAATCACGCCAGCGCCAGCATTCGGTCCAGCGACCGGCGGGCATCGGCGGCAACCGCCTCAGGCACCGTGATCCGATAGATCAGTTTCTGGAGCGAGCGAAGGACTTTGTCCAGCGTGATGCACTTCATGTACTCGCACAGGGCATCCTCCGAAACCGGGTAGAACTTTCGATCAGGGAAGAGGACCCGGAGCCGATAGACCATTCCCTTCTCCGTTCCGACGAGGAACTCTCGCGCCGATGATTTCTCCACGTGGCGAATCATTCCCTCGGTGGAGAGGAAATAAGAATTTCGCGGCAAATTGTCGCTCATGGCGCGGGCCAGGCAGGTTGTGGCGCAACCGCACTCCGGGTGAATGAGCAGATCGGCCTCGGGATGTTCTTCCCTCATGCGGTCAATGGCGGTCTCCTTGATCTTGGCGTGAACGTGACACTGCCCCGGCCAGAGCTGAAGTGGACGCCGGGTCAATCCGCTCACCACCGCGCCGAGATATTTATCGGGGACGAAGAGAATCTCCCGCTCGGGAGGAACCGCCCGGATGACGTCCTGAGCATTACGCGACGTGCAGCAGTAATCCGATAGAGCTTTCACCTCGGCGGTGGAGTTGACATAGGTCACCACCACTGCATCGGGATTTTTCTTGCGCCAGGCTCGCAGTTGATCGGCGGTGACCGAGGCCGCCAGCGAGCATCCCGCCTCCAGATCGGGCAACAGAACCGTTTTGGACGGGCAGAGGATCGCTGCCGTCTCTGCCATGAAGTGAACACCGCAAAAGACGATCACCTCGGCATCGGTCCGGGCCGCCTGCTGACTCAGTCCAAGCGAGTCGCCGATGTAATCGGCCACTTCTTGAATTTCGGGAAGCTGGTAATTGTGGGCCAGAAGGATGGCCCGCCGCTCGACTTTCCAGCGGAGGACCTCGTTGGCCAGTTCCGCCAGCTCCTGGCAGAATTCCCGACGGTCATAGCGACCCGGATAGAGATCGGCCGCGAACCGGTTGAACCGGTCGTAGAAGTATTCGCCCGTCAATGGTGCGTGGCTCATCTCCCGTGCGTCCGCGTCAAATCACAATTCTACCCGAAGTCGGGGAATCGGGAAAATGGAGAAACCAAATCCCGACGTGGCGCCGCAACCTCGCTCAAGTCCTGATTTCAACACCGACCAAGCGACGCCGTACGGATTCGCATCATTTCCTTCGGATGACAATCTCCACCCGCTGATTGCGGCGACTCGCCGGAGCCGTCGGTGCTTTGACCAAAGGGGCTTCTGCTCCACGTCCGACGGGGATGAGCTTATCCCCCGGAACCCCCTTCGACAGGAGATAGGCGACGACGGCAGCAGCGTTTGCCTTGGATATTTCCCGGAGTCGTTCCGCCGGTCCGGGCCCGCTCACATGTCCTTCAACGGTATAGGTGCCCAGGGGGAACGTAGCTAAAACAGTAGCGATGTAATCGAGTTTGGGCAGAAAGGCCGGATTAAGCTCAGGCACGCCTGATGCTGGCCGACGCCCGGCGAGGAACAATTCGTCGTTAGGAAGAACCAGAACGAAATCGTCTCCGTCGTCGCGAGTCTCCACCACGCGGGTCAAGGCGACTTTCGCCCGGTATTCGTTAATGGAGATGCTGCTTTGGCGAATCGCATCGAGTTCCGCCTCCAGAGCACGCTGTCGTTGTTCAGCCGCCTGCCGAAGGTTTTGTTCCTCGGAGAGTCGTTTCTGAACGGCATCCAGTTGCTCCCGGAGCATCCGTTCGGTTTGGTCGGCCTGAGTCAACCGGCTCTGTGCCCGTTCCAGCGAGGCGGCGAGGTCCTCGGCGCGAGCCCGGAGTTGATGCAATTCGTCAGTTTTTTGATCGAGGGTCCTGGTCAGTTGCTCGATCTCTTTCCGAGCGGCGGCCAGGTTTTCTTCCGCTTCTCGCGCGCGTTCCAGCGTATCGGCCAGAGAGGACTCTTGCTTCCGTCGTTCGGCTGATTCTCTTCGCTCGCGAGCCCGACGGCGAGCGACCTCGACGCGAATGATCGCACGGCGGGCCAGCACGGCGGCTTTCTCGTCCAGTCCTCGATCAAACGCCCGCTCCGCTTCGGCCAGAAGATCTTCAGCCTGTTTGAACTCGGCAGAAGCATGCTCTTCGACCCGGAAGTAACGACCGATATCGAGGGCGCGTCGGGCTTCTAACAATTCAACCGGTGTTTCCCGGTCTCGCTCAGTGCTCAGGCGGTCTTCCCGCCAGGGAACGCTCTCCAGACCAATATCGCCGCGGAAGCTCACTTCGACCGGTTCCGTCTCCAATCCTTCTTTTTCATCGGGGGGAGCACTGGCCAGAACGACCTCTCGACTGGGCGACTCGACCAGAAAATGAGGCTCCGCCGTCATGACGATGCAGAATGTCCGATGGCGCGTCGCCGTCTCGATGGTTCCACCCCAGGATCGGGCGAAGATTCTTAAAATGCTCGTCTTTCGCGGGCGAAACTCGCCGATGTTCTCGGTCAGGCCTTCGGGCGTCACGGCCCAGAAGACGTAGGTTGTATACTGGCGCTGGCTCGGCGGATCCAGCTCTTTGACGTTGAGCGTGAGGCGAGTGATGCCGTCCTTGTATTCCACCGTGGCGGTTCCATTGGTTCGAGGATAGCGCGTCGTCCCTCGCAGTTTCAGTTCGACTTTTCGATCTGTTGGAAATGTGACGGCCGTCGCGCTGAAACGGAGATCGCTTCGCTCCTGCGACAGAGCCACCGGAGCAGCGAGAAAGATCACAGCAATGATGTCTCGAAAACAGCGTCTCATGGTCGGCCTCCCCTCGGTCCACCTGCGGAGTCATCGCTCCTTCGGGGCGACGTAACCGGCGCGGTGGGCCACCGTCCAGTTCTCGTGGTCACGAATTTTCACCTGAAGCCGGCGGAAGCGCCCATCGCGCGCCGAGTTTGTTGGATAATAGGCCACCAGGTACTGACTGCTCAGGTCTTCCGCGATCTGATCGAATGCGAGGCGAAGATCGTCCTCGCTCCGGGGATAAAAAGCTCGACCTCCCGTGGCCTGGGTCAGCTCGTTGAGGACCTGAGCGTTGACATCGGCAAAGCGAAAGGAATCGCTCAGGCCAATGGCATAGATGAGGACTCCTGCTCGTTGAGCGCGTTCAATGGCCTCCGCCAGCTTATGCTCGGAGGACGTATCGTGCCCGTCGGTGATGAGGATCAGCGCACGGCGAATCCGATTTTCGTTGCGCGCCCGGACCCGCCGGGCGGTGGGTCCATCGAGGACGTCCTCGACGGTGATATAGATGGCATCATAGAGCGATGTCCCCTGACTGGCATAGCCTTCATCCCGGCGAACCAGCGACTGAAGGGCTTCCGCCAGTCGGGCCGGATCGCTTGTGAGCCCTCGATGCAGCTCAACCGTGCTGCGGAAACTCACAAGGGCCGCATAGTCCTTTCCCCAGCGGAACGTCTCGGCGAAGAACTTCTCCGCCGCTCGACGCTCAGCGGGCCAGTTGAATTCCTGACTTCCGCTGAAATCAATCGCCAGCGCCAACACCATCGGCACATCTGTATTCCGTCCGAAAAACTCGATCTTTTGAGGGACCCCATCCTCCAGCACGACGACGGACTCCGGCGCGAGATCGCGCACGAAGCGATTCTTCTCGTCCGTCACGGAGAAGACAACGTCAACGAGTGTGCTCCTCAGGTCAATGGTTGGCTCCGGAGGTTCGGGCGGAGGTTTTTGAGGCGTCTCCTGGGACGAGACCGAAGCAATTTCTGTGCGAGTCAGAAGCATGAACGGATTTGGTGTGGCCCCGGCCATGCCCATGACGGCGACGCCGAGAAAAACTGCTCTGATCAACTTCGCACCCATGGTCTCACCGTGTCCGCTCAGTGCCTGGGCATTGTACCACATCGCCTCCGCTCAGCTACAGCGGCGAATCGGCGGGATTGTCTTCCGCGCCTCCGGGGCCGGAGAACTAAAGTGATTTCCTCCCCTGGCTGCCAGTGCCCAGAATTCTTTGTAACCGTCACAGAGGCGATGGCGTCTGTAAGTCTGGATGTAAGTGACACACAAAGTCAGCAAGGAGGTTGAACGATGAAAAAATCACTGGTATGCCTGGTTGCACTAGCGATGCTGGTCGGCGCCGTCGTCGCTCAGGACAAGACCCCCAATTTCAGCGGAACGTGGGTCCTCGATCGGTCCCAGAGTGATCCGCCCGGAGGTTTTGGCGCAGGGCGCGGCGGTGGCGGTCAGATGGCCAATGCCGAGGTCCTGCTCATCATCGAGCACCAGGAACCGACGCTCAAAATCAAACGGATCATCAGGACCGAACAGGGAGAGCGCACGCAAGAACTCGTCTATACCACCGATGGCAAAGAGAATAAGAACCCGGGAATGCGCGGAGCGGAGGTGAAATCGAAGTCGAAGTGGGAGAAAGGGAAACTCGTGACCAAAGCCTCGCAGACCATTGAAACGCCGCAGGGGACAGTGGACCTGGAAATCACCGAGATTCGGAGCCTCTCCGAAGATGGAAAGACGTTGACCGTCGAGATTACGACCGTCACACCGATGGGCGAGCGCAAGCGCAAAGAAGTGTACGTCAAGAAGGAAGGCTAGGGCGAGCCCTTCAGCAGATTCCATTCGGAGTTCGGGCCTGTCTGTTCCACCATTAAGACGAGGAGCGCGGACTTTCCCGTCGGCGGAAAGAGCACGGACGGGAAAGCCTGCGCCACACTGCGGAAGCGGTTTTAGCCACAGATTTACCGATTTTTCACCGGGAGAACCCCATCGGTGTGAATTCGCGTCATCCTGTGGCCTTCCTCGGAGGGGGGTCGGCAAAGGGAGCCAGCATAACTGCTAGCCTGCCCGACATTCGATCTGCCGCAGGGCCTCGTACATGACGATGGCTACGGCTGTCGCCAGGTTCAGACTGCGCACATGGGGCGAGCGCATCGGGATCTTCAAGGCGTGATCCCAGTTGGCCTCCAGTAGCTCACGCGGTAGCCCTCGCGTCTCGCTGCCGAAGACCAAACAATCCCCCGGTTCATAGACAACGGAGGTATAGGGCTTCTCGGCTTTGGTCGTGTAGTAGAAAAATCGCGCTCCCGGCAGCACGGCATAAAGCTCCTCCATCGAGCGATGACGACGAAGGTCCACGTAAGGCCAGTAATCCAGCCCCGCACGCCGCACCGATTTTTCATCAATGTGAAAGCCGAGCGGTCCCACCAGGTGGAGGGCGACCTCATTGGCGGCACAGAGCCGGGCGATGTTGCCGGTGTTGGGATGAATCTCCGGTTCCACCAGAACAACATGAAGGATGGGCGCGGGTCGTGGTTGTGCCCCCCGCTCGTTCCTTTCTCGATCTGCGTTCATCTCCCCTGATGTCATCTCGGCTCCCGGCAAAAGTATACGACATCTGCGAGAGAAATGACCGGGATATTACTCCTGATTCCGGCCCTCGATGTAAACCCGGGGGACTTTATTGTGGATGCCCGTTGTGTGCGGCCTCCGGTCGTGAGAGGTTGATTCGGCGCAGCTGGTGGGAGAAAATCAGGGCCGAGCTTTCGCGGGCAGCGGCAGGCTTCCATCCTCATGAGGGCGTCACGACTCCCGTCCGTGAGAGGGAAAACGCCGGTGCGACCGGCAGAGAGAGCGACGAACTTTCATTCGGGCTTTGTGCAGTTGCGACTTTGTGGCTCCCACGCTGATGCCGAGCAGGGCGGCGATCTCATCATGACGATAGCCTTCGACATCGTGCAGGACGAGTACGGTGCGATACCCGCGCGGCAAATTCCTGATGGCCCGCCAGAGGGCGATGCGATCAATCGGCGAGAGCCCCTCATGCTCGCGCGCCCGCGCGTCAGCGATTTTTCTCACTTCGTCCCGATCTTCCGCCAGCTCATGACGCACCGAGCTTTTCCGCAGATGCATCAGGGCGCGATTCACCGCGACTCGATACAACCAGGTGGAGAAAGAGGAATCCCCCCGGAAGCTCCCGAGCTTTCGGTGCACCAGGAGGAAGATGTCCTGAGTCAGGTCCTCGGCATCATCAACGCTGCCGGTCAGACGCAAGCAGAGGGAATAAACGCGCCGACAGTAGCGGTGATACAGTTCTTCAAAAGCCGAGGCATCGCCCGTCGAAGCACGGAGGACGGCGCTTTCGACCTCTCTCGGCGTCGTTGCTACACTCATCATCCTGGCATCACCCCCCTTATGTGATTCGGACTTGAGAATACGCCTCCTGGCGATCCCTCACAATCAGAGGGAATCCCATCGGGTTGTCAGAAGGGGATGATTCTCGTGTCGGCGTTTGTCCTACGTCCCCGAAGGAGCGCCCGAACCTTGCCCCGAGAGCCGATATGTGTATCATCAAACGGGAATGAACGACCGGGAACGGGACAAGAGGGCGGCGGTGGAGCTGGGGCGACGAGGGGAACAGTTTGCTCTCGAATACCTGAAGCATCGTGCCGGATACCGCATCGTGGCCACCAATGTCCAGATTCCCATCGGGCGGACGCGCCGGGGGACACCGATTGTCGGCGAGATTGACATCGTGGGCTATGATGGAGATGTGCTCGCTTTTGTCGAAGTCAAAGCGCGAACGGCGACCGACATCGCACGACCGGAAGCAGCCGTTGATCGGCGAAAGCAACGGACTCTGGCGCGAACCGCTCGCGCCTATCGCCGAGTGTTGCGACTGGAAGCAGTCTCCTATCGGTTCGACACCGTTGCCGTCGTCTTCGGTGAGGGATCTTCTCCTGACATCACCCTCACGAAAGGGTCGTTTGGCGACGTGACAGGGGGATCGCTTCACCCGGCTCCGTTCTACGAGGAGTAGCCTTTGTCACTCCCCGGGCGAGTATGGTAAAGTCATCGGCTCCTGTGGGCGACGGAGGTTTGGGGAGACATCGAGGATGACGGTTCCAACTGAAGTCAGCGTGCGACAGCAGGCTGAACGCACAGCCGATGAATTGTTTTCCCTCATCAAGGAGGATCTGGCGGAGGTGGAGCGGGAATTCACCCGCCATGTCAGCTCCCACGTTCAGATCGTGGCCGAGATCGGCCGGTATCTCCAGGATGGCGGGGGCAAGCGCGTTCGCCCGGCGCTGTTGCTTCTGGCGTCCAAACTCTGGGGGCAACCGACCACGGCCCACATCATTCGCATGGCCGTTGTGGTGGAATTCATTCACACGGCGACACTCGTTCACGACGACATTATTGACGGTGCGGACACACGACGCGGTCGCCCCTCGGTCAACGCCCGCTGGGGGAATCAAATCACCGTCCTCATGGGCGACTGGCTCTACATGATGGCTTTTGAGCTGGCGCTCGGAGAACGCAACTTTCGAATCCTCGACATCCTGACGCGCCTCACGCGCGAGATGACCGAGGGAGAACTGATTCAACTCACCCACATCGGCAATGTGCGCATCACCCGCCCGGAGTATTTCGACATCGTGCGCCGGAAGACGGCATATCTCTTCAGCGCCTGTACGGAGATCGGAGGGCTCCTGGGGGGCGCGAGCGAAGCCGAGCAGCAGCGGCTGCGGAATTACGGGCTCAACCTGGGCATCGCCTTTCAGGTGATTGACGATATCCTCGATTTCACCTCCACCGATCATGTCCTCGGCAAGCCGGCGGGAAACGATTTGCGCGAGGGGAAGGTCACGCTTCCCTTGATCTACCTGGTAGAGATGGGCGACACGCGCACCATCGAGATGATCGAATCGGTCATTGCCGACGGGGATTATTGCCGGGTGACGCGAGCCGATCTGGTCAGTATCCTCGAATCGCGCGGCGCGATTGAGCGGGCACGAGCCGAAGCCCGCGAGTATGCTCAGCGAGCCTGTGAGTGTCTGGACGGATTAGCGGCGTCCCCGTACCGGGATGTCCTCTACTCGCTCGCCCGATTTATTGTGGAGCGTCGGAACTGATGACGGAGCCTCGCGGGTGCTGGGGACGGTCTTCGTGCTTCGGGGGGAATCATGCATGAAGGATGGCTCACGGCAGGTTCCCTGGAGAGCATGGCGAGCCAGCCTCTCCGAAGCCCGTTTCGTTGAGCGTGTCAGGGACTGGGCTCGCCTCTCGGAGGACGAGCGAACCATCGGCGCTCGATTTCATGAAGCCACCTGCAGTTTTCTCGTCCTGGCTGGAGATTTTTACGCCGAGGCCCGCGGATGCGTCCTCGCGGAAGCGAATCTCCCACCGGCTATTCTCCAGGAACCTCGCTTGCAGCGACAGCTCTGGGGATTCTTTCTCGCGTCGAAAGCGACGCTGGACGCGCTGGCGCGAGAGATCAATCTCGTTTACTGGGCCCTCGATCCGCTCAAGCGGTTTTTCAACCCTCTTGACCGACAACGGTGGGTGACGTTTTACACCGTACGGGAGAGGGTGATGCTCCACGCCGGCGAGGACGATCCGCTCCTCCCTCTGCTCGTGGAGCGAACGCGCTCGCCGGCGGGGGATCGCCCCTATCGGGATTTGAGTCACTTCGCCACTGCCTGTCTCTTCCACCCGC
>DATLZR010000015.1 GCA_035573895.1 Blastocatellia bacterium
GGCCCGGATAGTTGGAGGAAACAACAAATCCCGCCAGCGTTCCCTCGGCAGGCGGAGTGGCGACAGCCCGTCCGGTATCGAAGACGGCATTGCGGCCTTGATCCTCACCGAGATGACCCAACCGTTCATACCGCAGGCCCAAATTGAGCGTCAGCCGGGAAAAGAGTTTGAAATCATCCTGAATGTAACCGGCTGCTTCCCAGACGCGCCAGTTGCGGTCGGACAATCCGATGAAATCAACCGAGGCAATGATATTGCTGAAATCGGGCACCGGCGCCGGTCCTGTCCCATTACGTGCGGCATCCAGTCCCATGAGAAAGTCAGGCCAGCTCAGGAAATTGAGTTGCCCGACAAACCGGAAATCCCTGACGTTGTATTGAAGGCGGCTGACACTGCCGCCCAGACGAATCGTGTGACGTCCTTTCACCCACGAGAGTGAATCCTGAATGGTATAGGTGTTCTGGATATGTGTGATGGGACTCCCGCCACCGAGATTGCAGCAACCCGAAATGATGATGTAGGGCAAATCGTCATAAAAAGACGACACCGTCGCCCCAACGCTGGAATAACTGAAGGCCGAAGACTGCCGGACCCGACTGGCTACGCGATGAAAACCGACGACCAGCTCGTTGAAGAGGTTCGAACTGAGTGAGTAATTGTACGAGAGGGTCAGGTTTTGGAACCGTTGATACATCTGTTGAGGGAAGCCAGGCAGCGATCCCGCCGGCATCGTGACCCGTTGCGTCGAATCGGCGATGAAGTACCGGCCAGAGATCGTACCTCGGTCCGATTGGATATAGTCAAAATTGAACATCCCTTGATCTTCATCAAAGCGGCAGGGATCGGAGAAAACGGCAAAGCCGCGAGAATCCAGCGGGCGAGATGGATCAAGTCCTTGAGGCGTCGGAATGACGTAGCCACCATCCGGACGCTTCACCTGCAAGATTTTCAGCGCCACGGGGTTGATGTTCGAGCCATCAGCTTGAATCGTCGGACCGACCCCAAACTGAGTCGGGAAAACGCCGCGCCGGCCGGCAAAAAGCGCCCCGATGGCTGCCGGCGAGCGATCATCGGTAAACGGTGGAAGCAAGGCTGAACTGGAACACCCCGCAGCGGCTCCGTTTCTCTGCCGCGTCCCTTGATAAGACGTGAAGAAAAGTAGTTTGTCTTTTCTGACAGGACCTCCCAGAGTCCCTCCAAATTGATTCTGATTCAAGACGGGCTTTGGTTGACCCGCCAGGTTGAAGAAAAAGTCGTTGGCATTCAGCGCTCGGTTTCGGAAGAAGTGAAAGAGATTGCCATGGAAATCGTTGCTGCCGCTTTTGGTCACGACGTTCACATTGGCCCCTCCACCCCGACCGAACGCCGCATCGTAGAGGGCCGTCTGAACCTTGAATTCTCGAATGGTGTCGGGATTCGGTATGGCCACACCCCCAGAGGCGCTTCCAGCTCCCGCGAGATCGTTGATCTGAACTCCATTCATCTGAAAGTTATTGTCGGCTGTGCGTCCGCCGTTGGCGTGAACGTCTCCGGCAGCCCCGGAGAGGCCACTACTGCCGCGTCCCAGCTCGGTCGCATTCGTCACGTTGGTGATGATCCCCGGTGACAGTCCCAGGATCTGAGTGTAATTTCGCGTGACCAGTGGAAGATCCCTCACCTCACGTTCACTTGTCACCCGTCCCAAAGTCACCGACTGAATCTGCACTAACTCCTCGCCCGCTTCCACCGTCACCGACTCAACCGTCTCGCCCACATCAAGCTGAACGTTGAGCGTCGTCACCTCCGTGACAACCACTGCCACTCCGGTGCGTGTGGCCAGCTTAAACCCCGCTCGATTCACCTGGACGGTATATGAACCTGGCGGGAGCAAGGCAATGCGATAACTCCCATCGGGACCTGAGAGAACCGACCGCGTCTCTCCCGTTGACTCATTCGTCGCCGTCACAGTCGCCTCCGAAACGACAGCTCCTCGCGGGTCAAAGATGGTCCCTGCCAGTGCTCCCGTTGAAGCAGTCTGAGCCCAACCGGGACCCGGTGCGAGGACGGCAACAAAGAGGGAAGCGGCGAAGATAACCGTCCGTATCATGGTGTTTCCTCCCTATCTTGCTTTAACTATATGATGACCAACGTCAGTAACCGCTGCCTTCCCTAAGGATTGGCCGGATGTGCCATTATACCGAGAAAATTTTTCATGTCAACTGAAATTTACAAAATCTTTTGAAAAAACAGTTGCCTTCCCCCCAATCTGCCCGCAGGCAAGCGCCAGAGGCTTTCGGCCAGGGGATACGGGGATCCTCATTGAACATTATAACTCTCGATATTCTAAGTAATTGCACGTTACAGCCAACAGGCTTGAACTGATTGCACCGGAATCACCCAAGGGTGTCTAATGTAAGAGGGTAATCCACAGGGGGAATGTTACATAATTTTTGGCTCATACGTCAAAACACTTTGGTTCACTCAAAAGAAAAATTGACACCACCAGGCGGACTCCACTAGAATGGCAGGCGATGAATGCCGAGCAGAAAAAGCAGCTCCTTACTTTTCTGACATCGCTTGTGGAGGCTCTGGGGAAAGCTCTCGGACCGAACTGCGAGATTGTGCTTCACGATTTCGACCACCCGGAAAGCTCCATTATTGCCATCGCCAATGGACACATTACTGGGCGCAAGGTGGGAGACACACTCGATGTACTGGGGTTCCAGTTATTGCGACAGGGACCAACATCTGACCTGTTCAACTATCGAACGACCACCAAGACGGGGAAAGTCCTGCGATCATCCTCGATTTTCCTCCGCGACGAATCGGGCGAAATCTTTGGCTCGATCTGCATTAACTACGACATTTCGGGCCTGCTGAATCTTCAGGAATGGATAAACCGGGAGCTGCAGACGTCCGACGTTGTCCTGGATGAAAAGTTCGAGCACACGGTCGAAGAGGTGCTGGAAGCCCTTGTGCAAAGTGCTTTGGCAGCAACCGGCAAACCCATTTCTGATCTCACCCGCGAAGAAAAAATTGGTGTCATCGCTCATCTCGAATCCAAAGGGGCATTCCTCATTCGCTATTCCGTTGACCGGGTGGCCGAGTTGCTCAATCTATCCAAGTACACCATCTACAATTACCTGGATGAGATCAAGGCTCGCAGGAGCAGGTCTGAGACCACCGCTTCGCGCACGACGCGAAAAAACTCTGTCTCCTCGGCCGAGACAGGGACCTGATGCTTCGGGATTTCTCCCGACCGACACGGCAGCTTAACTGACCGGATCCGTTACAGGTCCCACCTTTGGCATACGCTCTCCGTTCAGCTCAATTGTCATAGCACGTTCCCATTCCAAAATAGCACGACGGATGGCAACCGGTGTGGCTCAAAGGCTTCGGGAAGCCACGGTATGTTTTGCTCGGGGAGTCGGGCCCAACCTCACCGGGAGCGACACCGCGCCCTCACTACAGGCAGTCCAATCCCAACTCCACCAGCACACGACGTAACAAGCGTCATGCGGATGGGACTGACTGGCCACGTTCGGCGCGTGGGGATTGCCAGAGGGGAGAAGCTGCGCCAGGTGGTGGAGCGGACCTCGACCTCTCTGCACCTGGGCACCGGATGGCCTGGATGGCCGGTTGTATTGCGCGCGGATGTCGGATATGAAGCAGGACTCGCTGGTGGGAGTGGTGCGAGAGAGAAAGCGCAGGGAGTGGAGGTGACGGTTTGAGCCATCGGGTGCAAAAGTCATGGCTGTGGGGAGATACCAAATTGCGGATTGGGAAATGCCGATTTTGGATTGATCAGTTCCGATTCCGTAGCCATTTATCCGCAGTTAATGGGAGTCTTTCAAAAGGCAATTGGTATGAGGGTGATTGGGCAACCGGCGTACTCTGCCGAACTCAACCCCATCGAACGAGTCAGCGAGGGAGGTACCGCCGCTTGGCGTGGAAGGCCAAGTGTTCGGGGATCTCGAGCGGAAGAAAGCCGCCATTGAGCAGCAACGGCACCACCGGGCCGCCGATCCGGAGCGGGTCAAAAGTCTGGCCGAGTGGGTCTGGATACAGGAGGCCGTCACACGCCTTTTTCCAAATGGCTGTTCGTTAGGCAACTGGTATAAGATCATCCCCGAAGGTTCGGGTGGCGAATCCGGTGATTCTCCGAAAGCTGGCCCACGATGGCGAGGAAGTCAAACTTGGCTCCTTCGCTCCTCAACGGATTTGGGCGCGCAGAACCTGCCGCATTTTTTCGATCCGCTCGCGGACTTCCCTGGCGTTGGGGGCGTCGGGAACTTCCTTGAGATACTGTTCCGACTGTTCAATAGCCCTGGCGAGGTCTTTCTGCCGGATGAAGAGATTGGCCAGATGGAGCCGGACGATGGAGACGGCCGGCGGCTCGCCGAGCGACAACGCTTTTTCCCATTCCGCCTGAGCTTTTTGCAACTCGTTCATCTGAAAGAGCGCCAGCCCCAAGAGCATCCGACTCGACCAATTGCCGGGATCCAGCTCGACCGCCCGCTCCAAGGAAGTTACGGCGTCGGCGAACGCCCGCTGCTGAAGGTAGAGCAATCCGATATTGATGTGGGGATGAGGAGCCTGAGGATCAATCTCCAGCGCCCGCCGGAATGTCGCCAGCGCCTCCGAGGAGCGGTTGAGCTTCATGTATTGCACACCGAGATCGTTGAGAGCCTGCACATAATGGGGATGTAGCTCCAGTGCTCGTTGGAAATGAGCGATGGCCTTTTCGGCATTTCCCCGGCGCGCCTCTTTGCTTCCCCGCTCGTATTCTTTTCGTGCCGCCTTGGGGACCGCCGTTGCCAGTGAACTGACCGACACCAGGCCAGCCTTCGGGCGGGAACGAGAGGCCGTTTCTTTCTCGCGCAAGAAGAGATTTTGAGTGAAGGTTCGGGAACTCCGCGAGAAAACTTCAATCCTCTCAACAGCGGTCTCGAATTGATTCGTCTCCCACACGACGATCTCATAATTGCCGTTGGGGACGAAACGAAACTCAAAGTTACCTACCGAGTCGGTGAAGGTCTCGGCAACAATGCTTTGAGCCGATGTTCGAAGAGTGACGCGCAGTGGACCTTCGGCAGGTGCACCGCTTGGCAGGAAAACGCGGCCCCGGATGGAGTGAACGGCGGCACTGCCGGGGACTCCCCGTTCCACCTGCCCCGACTGGGCCGCTGCCAGGCCACTGGCCGTGACCAGGAATACCACCAACATCCCGAAGGGTCTCATCGGTTTCACGCCTCCTGAATACAATCAGTGCGGCTCTTAGTACAATCGAGGCGTCACCGGAGACCTCACTTCGTGATCGGGTCACCCGGGAGGATGCGAGAAATGACGTTTGAGCTTCTCGTAAGTCCTCGGTAAGTCCTCCGGCAGAACGCGGGTTTCACCGATGACGGTGGTGAAATTGGTATCGCCAAACCAGCGCGGCAGGATGTGGAGATGGAAGTGATCGGCGATGCCCGCCCCGGCGGCCCGTCCGAGGTTCATGCCCAGGTTAAAGCCGTGCGGTCGGTAGACCTCATCGAGAACGCGGGCGCACCATTTCGCCAGATCCATCATTTCATCGGTCGTGCTCTTGGGGGCATCGGCAAACGACGCGATGTGGGCAAAAGGTGCGATCATCAGATGGCCGGTCGTATAGGGGTAGAGATTCATGATGATGAAATTCTCCTTCCCCCGATAAAGAATGAGAGCCGCCTCATCGCTGAGCGTTGGAGCCTGGCAGAAGACACAGCCGGTGACAGTTTCTGCTGTCGTGACGTACTGAAATCTCCACGGACTCCAGAGAAAATCCATCGGCCTTACTGATTGATGAGCTCCTTCAGCTCCTTGCCCGGTCGGAAGTAGGGCGTGCGCTTGGCCGGCACATCAACCGCTTCGCCGGTCTTGGGATTGCGACCGCGGCGGGGTCCGCGCTCACGGAATCGAAAGGATCCAAATCCGCGCAGCTCAATTCCCTCTCCGCGCTTGAGAGCGGAGATCATGCTTTCGAGGACCGTCTCGACGATGACCTGCGAATCTTTCCGTGCCAGCTCGGCCATCCGGGCGACTTCATCAATTAAATCGGCCTTGGTCATGGTCTTGCGCGCGCTCGGACGGCTCTCGGCAGGTTTATAGGCTTCACTCTCCATAACTCTCTTCTCCTTGAAAAAGTTGGCCAAAAACTAACAAAAACTCAGTGTCATATCAAGTCGGGGTCACGGACTCCCGGAGCCAGGCGAGATACGACTCCGCACCGGCCACAATGGGCAGAGCGATGATCTCCGGCACCTGATAGCTGTGCAAGGCGGTGACCGTCGCCCTCAGTTCGTCGAAGCGATCACGATGCGTTTTGACGATGAGCACCACCTCCTGATCCCGACAAAGCTCGCCCTGCCAGCGATAGACGGATTCGACGTGAGGAACGAGCGTCACGCATCCGGCCAGACGCCGATTCACCAACTCCTCGGCGATGCGCTGAGCTTCTTCGCGCGTGCTCGTCGTCATCAAGACGACCAAAAAATCATCGTTCATACGCGTTAGAGCTTCAAGAATACAGGTTGAGCGGGCGGGCGAGCAAGCGCACCGGATCATCCACGCCAAGCGCCTCCTTGACATAAAAGGCCTCGCCGTACTCAACATCAATGAGAGCGCCAAAGTAGCGATGGCGGGCCTCAATGCGACGCAGGAAGCTCTCCTGGCTCAATCGGGTTTCCGGTTCCTGATTTTGCGGGTCGTACAACTGGGAGCGATAGGCGCGGATCGCCCGCATTTTTTCCTCGAAGAACTCGCTGATGTCCACGATGAACGTGGGCGTCACCGTGCGCGGGAACAGAAAGTGAGCGATAGCGGAGGGCCGATGGCGTTCGAGCCCGCTCTCGGCATCGAACTTAATGAGTCCCGCCAGGTAGGCTGCCTGGCGGACAATGGCCGATGTGGCAGCGTGATCGGGATGCGGGTCTTCCCAGTAGTGCGTGAGGATCAGCGTAGGCCGATACCGGCGAATCGCCCGCACCACGGCCACTTTCGCTCGCTCATCGCACGTGAGGCGGCCATCGGGGAGTCCCAGGTTCTCCCGCACAGCCAGCCGGAGAATCGCCGTTGCTTCCGCCGCTTCCCGGGCCCGAATGTCGGCCGTCCCTCGCGTGCCCGATTCTCCCCGCGTCATGTCAACCACCCCTGTTCGATATCCCAGGGCTGCCAGCTTGATGAGCGTCCCCCCAATGGAAATTTCCGCATCGTCGGGATGAGCAGCGAACACGAGAACATCCACCCTTTGATCCGTCATCGTTTCACCTCACCGCACAATCTGACGAGCGTCCCGCTCTTTTGAACCCGTCCCCTAGAATCGCAGGAAGGCTCCCAGGCTACCGAGGGCAGCCAGTTTCTCCGCCGCCGGACCTCGAAGTTCCTCCACCGCTCCTCCCCTGGCGAGAACCCGCTCGATAGCCCGGTCGAGAAGATTGGGAGTGGCTTCGAGCGCGCCCCCGCAGTAGAGGCATGCATGAGTGGCCGCGTCCAGATAGAGGGCGCCACAGGCCGTACAGACGGAGCCCTGAAGCATCGAGTTCCTCGCATACAGGAGCCGCCAGACGCGCCCCTCCGAGACCGCCTGAATCGTATCCGCGGCACCGACGGTCGCATTCCCTCCTTTATGGGCCGTCGTCACCAGTTTCTCAACAAGCTCCAGCTCTCTGTTTCGCTCAGTCGCCGCCTCGATTTTCTGCACCTCGGCCAGAATGTCAGATACGGACGCGGTGATGGGAACCGAGATCGTCCCCACGACGCGCGACCGCAACGCCTTCGGCAGGACTCGCTGAAGCTCGCTCACGGCTTCAACCGTCCCGCCCAGCACTAACCGATCAAAGTGATACTGAGCCGCCAGCTCGGTCAGTTTTTCGGCGACGTTCTTGACATGACCGTGAACGTGTTGATCGTGGTGCCGCTGCAGGTTCTTCTGCGACCAGAGCCGATCGGTGCTCGTGGTCACAGTTCGTCGGGGCACCTCGTCGAAGACCTGATGATGTTCCTCGACGTCGCCGAGGTAGACGGTGAACAATCGCGCCCGTTCCTTATCCACCAGCACGACGCCATAGCGCTCATACTCATCGAGCGCCTCGACCAGCGGCTGATAGTACGGCGCAGGAGCGAACCGCGCCACCGAGGGAAGAATGATGGGAAGATCACGATCCCACCAGAATCCCCGACGGGAATCGCTGAAGATGACCAGACTCTTCTTCCGGGGGGTGTAGTCCCGGATAAAACGGAGAACCTTTTCCCGATTCGCTTCGAATTCCGAGCGAAGATGGTTGGAGATGTCCCGTTCAACCTCTTTGAGGAGCTGAGTCGCCGTTCGCTCAAATCCTCGATTGAGATTACCCGGCTTGGACTGATCCACATCAAGATAGAGGCTGAGGACGTGACCCTCGCCCTCAGGTCCGTAACGCTGGAGCATTTCCAGATCCCTGTATGAAACCATTGTTCCCTCCTAACGTCGGTTGCTCTGGATTCCGGAGGAGACACCGATCGGCCCGCTGGGCCGACAGGTGGTCCTTACTCCGATTTTTCCTTCAGCCGCTCCACCGTGAACCGCCAGTACGTCACCGGGGTGCCCGGTGGGATGCCCGCTTTGCGCAACGCCAGCTCGATCTGCCTCTCCACCGTCGTAATTCCCGGCAGATCGGGCAGGAGCAATCCCCTCCGTCCGTCGGCGCTCTCCACAATCAATCCGTAACGCGAAGGATCGAGATCGTTCGGGCCCGCGACCCGCTCCGGCGGGGACAGCACATCAACCGAAAAGACCAACCGATCGAGTTCATCAGCAGTCACCGGAGGAAATCGAGGGTCAGCCGTTGCCGCCGACACGGCATTGTGAATGACTTCCTCGACAATGGTCTTGCGCGTCGGGTGAATCGTTCCCACGCAGCCGCGCAATTCACCGTCGCGGGTCTTGATGCTGACGAAAACGCCCGACGGGCGCGCCCATCGTCCGCTGATGGGCTCCGGAGCCGGCATGATCTTTCCCTGAGAGAGATAATAGGCGACCGATTGCCGGGCCATAGCAGGCAGATCAATCTCCGGTTGGGCTGCTGCCGCCGGTTCAGGAGCGGGATCCAGGCCCGGCGACGCCGCCACGTCGCTTCGTTCCGTTCGATCGCCCTCGGCGGACGGCTCCTTTGATCCATTGTCCGAAGAAGAATAGTCGGCCAGTACGGCCGCCATGTAGCCGACGCCGAACGGACCCTCGTAGGAAAAGACCTCCGTGCGATGGAGTTTCCGGCCGATGGCGCCATAGGCGATGAGCAGCGAACGATAGATGTCCTCGCCGGCTTCCTCCCGCAGATCGGGATCAATGGCGAGAATCTTCTCGAAATCACCTTCTCGAAGAGCGGCGACGATGGCCTCGTCATAGAGATGGGCGCGTTCGCTGAACCCTGCGGGTGCATCCGGCTTCAGCCGATGACTCATGTCTCCACTGGCACAAATGGCCAGGCGGAGGTTCAATTGTGCAGCGGCATCAGCAATCGCCTCGCCAAAGCGGACATGCTCCCTCGCGGGCAAAAAGGAGAGTCCCACCACAGCTACCTTCGATGTCCACCCCGCTTTCACCAGATAGTAGAGTGGAACCATCGTGCCGTGATCGAGTCGCCGACCGGCGGGAATAAGCCAGAGGGGAATGTTTCGCTCCTGGCACAGAGCGGCCAGCCGAGACAGCAAGACGAGGTCATTGCTGATGGTGAACTCCACCTCCGGGGCGCCGAAATCCCAGAAGTCGCCTCGCAATCGGGGTCCACTATAGGCGCTGAATGAACGAGGATCCAGCGGTGCATGAGGACTGATGATGACGACCGTATCCGGTCCAGAAGCTACCAGCCGCTGCATCATCCGCTCAACGCCGCGGACCGTCGCCATGCACTCGGCCAACCGGTCGCCTCCGATCTCCGGGACGATAATTGGCGGATGCGGCGAGACACCGGCAAATACGACAGCCGATCTCATAGGCCTGACCTCCTTGTTGAATCTCGGCGAGCGGCCTGCACTCGAACCCCTGCACCAGCGTCGTCGGCCCCCTCCGGCGACGACCGTCCTCATCCCGCCGGGGGTTGTACATCCCTTTCCGAGGCGGATCCGGTCGGTTCTTCCGCCTCCTGCAGCAGTCGCATGAGTTCCGCCCGATCCAGCGTCTCCCGAACCATCAATTCCTGAGCAATTCGCACCAACGCTTTTTCTCGCTGCACAAGCAGCGACCGCGCTCGATCATACGCCTGGGCGATGAGCCGGTTCACTTCGTCGTCAATGATCTGGGCCGTCTCCTCGCTGAAATCTCGCTCCTCGGCCGCCGGCAGAGGACCGCGCAGAAACTGGCCGTCGAGCGGGCGTCCGAACGTTCGCGGTCCCAAGCGCGTGCTCATGCCGAAACGCGTCACCATCTGCCGGGCGATTTCGGTTGCCTGCTCCAAATCGTTATGCACCCCGGTGGAGGACACCCCGAAGATCAGTTCCTCCGCCGCTCGCCCGCCCAGAAGCACGGCCAGGCGATCCTCGAGTTCCGACTTGGTGTAGAGATAGCGGTCGTCCGCCGGCAGTTGCAACGTAACGCCGAGCGCTCCAATCGAGCGAGGGATGATCGTCACCTTGTGAACCGGATCGGCATGAGGCAGCGACAGCGCCACGAGCGCATGACCAACTTCATGATAAGCGACGCGTTCTTTGATGGCCGGAGACATGGCACGATTCTTTTTCTCCAACCCGAGCATGACGCGGTCAATCGCCTCCTCAAAGTCGCGCATCTCGACCGCCTCCGAGCCTCGTCGGGCGGCCAGAAGCGCCGCCTCATTCACGATATTGGCCAGATCGGCACCCACCATCCCCGGCGTCCGCGCCGCCAGCACGCGGAAATCCACATCGGCCCCCACGCGAACCTTTCGGGCATGGACCTTGAGGATCTCCTCACGACCGGTTATATCCGGGCGATCTACGATGATGCGGCGATCAAATCGCCCGGCCCGGAGCAAGGCCGGATCCAGGATCTCCGGTCGGTTGGTCGCCGCCATGATGATGACGCCCTTGGAGGAATCGAATCCGTCCATTTCGACGAGGAGCTGATTGAGCGTCTGTTCCCGCTCATCATGCGCTCCGATGAAGGCTCCCCCGACGGCCCGCATCTTGCCGATCGCATCGAGTTCATCAATGAAGACGATGCAGGGGGCCTTTTTCTTGGCCTGCTCGAAGAGGTCGCGGACGCGCGCCGCCCCCACGCCGACGAACATCTCGACGAACTCCGATCCCGAAATCGAGAAAAACGGAACGCCCGCTTCCCCGGCCACCGCCCGCGCGAGCAGGGTCTTCCCCGTTCCCGGAGGTCCGACGAGCAGAACGCCTTTGGGGATGCGCCCGCCCAGGCGCTGGTACCGAGCGGGACTCTTCAAAAAATCCACGATCTCGACGAGTTCAGCCTTGGCCTCATCCACGCCGGCGACGTCGGCGAATGTGACGCGCTGGTCGCTGCTGGTGTCGTAAATTTTCGCCTTGCTGCGGCCAAAGGTCAGGACGCTACTGCCCCCCTGCGCCAGCCGCCTCATGCCATAGCCCCAAATCGCTCCCAAAATCAGCAGCGGCAGCACCCAGTAGAGGAAGAACTGCTCCAGCCAGGAAGTGCGCTCAATCACCCCGGAGAATTTCACCTGCCGTTCCTGCAGTTCCTTCAGCAATGACGTCTCTTCTATGCCGGGAAGTCGAGTGGCGACCACCAGCCGATTCCCCTCCCGGAGGCGGGCGCGAATCTCACTCTCGCCGATCCAGACCTCCGCGACTTTGCCGCTCCGAAGGTGATCGAGAAGTTCACTGTAGGGAATCGGGTGAGGACGAGGAAAGGGGCTGAACTGCTGGAGCGAGATCAGCAGTCCCACCGTGAGGATGAGATAAAAGATGTTGAAGACCCACTTTTGTCGCGTGGTCTTATCCATCGTTCGATTCCGACACCGAGATCGCGCCCGACAAGCACTCCCCCGGAGTCAAGGACTGCACGCCGTCACTCGAGCTAATGCGTTGCCCGAAAGCCGGTCGGAAAAGCCGCCCCGCGAGGATTCCTTTCAGCGCCACTGCCGGCCTCTCACGCGGCGTTCACCTTAGGCCGCCTTGCGAAACTCCGGCTGACCGAACAGCTCTTCTTCGGTGATCTCGCGTCCGGTCTCTAAATCGGGATCGGCGCTATCAACGAGGAAATAGCGTCGGTTGCCGGGAATGCGCCGTTCGATCCATTGGCGATTGAGAACGGCCGGGACGTAAACGATCAGATCGGGATTCGAATTTTTACTCCGTCGGACTCCCAGCTCGCTATCCCAGACGGCGATATAGGTGTGGCCTCCTCGCTCGAGGGTCAGGATGTCACCGTTGGCCCGTCGCAGGATGTAATAGGTTGCCATCGCTTGCCCCCTCCATCGCCTGAGATAATTATGGCCATCACCGAATCGAGACTTCGCGCGGTGACGACGATCACCCGCCCGCTGTCCAACCTCAAATCCTCGTGAGAGAGGAACCCGAGGCGTCTCGGGCTCCTCCTCCCTGATACGCGAAGCGACATATCGCTCAACCGCGCGGGGCGATGTCCACATAGCCAGTGCTGCCTGAGCGCGAGAAGTAGACGCGCAGCAGGGCCCGCCGTCGCCCGACCCGCGAGACAGCCTGACGAAACGCTTCCACCGATGTCACCGGCTGCCGATTCACTTCAATGATCACGTCGCCGGGTTGCAATCCGACTTCGGCCGCGGGGCTGTCCGGGTCAATATCGCTGATGATCACACCGGTGATGCTTCGAGGAATATCAAAGCGATTGCGCAGCGAGGGCGTCAGCTCATCCACGGCGATTCCACTGAGCGTATTCCCGCTGTCATTGGATTCCGGCATGCGGCTCACCCGCTCCGCCGGTCGCTCACCAAGCTCCACCGTCACTTTTTGTTCGCGCCCGTTACGGATGAGCGTGAGCGTCACCCGCGTTCCCGGCGGCGTCAATCCCACCATGTTTTTCAGGTGATCGGCGTCGTTGACGCGCTGTCCGTTGAACTCAATGATGACATCGCCGTTGCGGATTCCCGCGCGATCGGCCGGTCCATCCGGCACGACATTTCCCACGAGTGCTCCCCGGCGATCCTTCAACTCGAATTGCTCGACCATCCCTTCGGTCAGGTTCTGGATCTCCACTCCGAGATACCCGCGAACGACCTTGCCATACTTGAGAATGCGGTCCATCACCTCGCGGGCCATATTGATGGGAATGGCGAACCCGACGCCGGCATTGGCCTGTATGCCGCGCGTGAAGATGGCCGTGTTAATGCCGATCAACTCGCCCCGCATGTTGACCAGAGCGCCACCGGAATTCCCCGGATTGATCGCCGCGTCCGTCTGAATGAAATCGCCATACTCGGCAATTCCCAGGTTTCCGCGACCGGTCGCGCTAATGATGCCAAAGGTGACCGTTTGCTGTAACTCCCGCCGAAACGGATTCCCGATGGCGATGACGAAATCGCCCACCTGCACCCGCGACGAATCACCCAGGGTGATGGCCGGAAGCTTCTGGGCGTCAATCTTCAGCACAGCGACATCACTTTGAGGATCCGTTCCGACGACGCGCGCTTTGAAAACACGCTGATCGGCCAGCCGCACGGTGACCTCTGTCGCTCCCTCGACCACGTGATTGTTGGTCAGAATGTAGCCATCCGGACTCACGATCACGCCCGATCCGAGCCCTTCCTGCGTATATTCGCGGGGTTGACGGGGAGTGCCGAAAAATCGGCGGAAGAAGGGATCGTCGAAAAAGAAATCAATCCCTTGAGATCGCACCCTTGACTTGGTCTCGATGCTGACGACGGAGTCGCGCACAGCCCGGACGACCGGGCCGAGACCTTCGGTGAGCGATACGTTGCCCATACTGGAGCCGGAGGCCACGGGCGCACCGCTGGCGAGATAAATGGGCACGCGGGAATCGTTGCGAGGAAATGGCGCCCAGGACGTCCACGCCGTGAGGATCGAGCCCATCACCGCACCAATGAGAAGCAGGAGAGTGACTCCCGCCCCCAGGCGCACGCGCCGATCTCTCAGCCACCATCCGGGGGACCACCCCCGGCGACTCGAGGCAACCGTGGACCGGTCGAACTCGGCCGCAGTCGGTTGTAGCGAAGCGTCGGGTTTGACATTCATCGTTTCCATGTTTCACTCCTTCCGTCATCGAAGAATTTCGGCCAGCTCCTCCGATGCGATTGGCTGCCGGCCCTTGATGTTATGACGTTCTCCCGCACACCCGATCGGGCTATTCGCTGGCGACCGGAGCGGCGGCCCGCTCAGTCGAAAAGACCAATCTTCCGCCGTCATAATCCACCGTGACACGGGAATTATCGCGCACCTCTCCCTGCAAGACCAGCTTGGCCAGAGGATTCTCCAGCTCGCGTTGAATGACCCGCTTGAGCGGACGGGCCCCGAAGACCGGATCGTACCCGACGCGCGCCAGCCACTCCCGGGCGGCATCGGTCACGTGGAGCGCGATCTGCCGGTCACTCAGCCGCTGCTGCAACCGGCGAAGCTGAATCTCGACGATCTCTTTGAGATGGTCCTCGGTCAACGCATGAAAGACGACGATCTCGTCCACCCGGTTGAGGAACTCGGGCCGGAAGGTTCGCCGAAGTTCCGCCAGAACCGTCTCCTTCATCCGCTCGTACCGATCGCCGCTGGCGGCGCCACGATATTCGAGGATGAGATTGCTGCCGATGTTGGAGGTCATGATGATGATGGTGTTCTTGAAATCAACCGTGCGACCGTGACTGTCGGTCAGCCGCCCATCGTCGAGAATTTGCAAGAGCAGATTGAAGACATCCCAGTGGGCCTTCTCGATCTCGTCAAAGAGGACGACCGAATAGGGACGCCGTCGAACCGCTTCGGTCAATTGCCCGCCCTCCTCGTAGCCGACGTAGCCGGGCGGCGCTCCGATCAGGCGAGCGACCGAATGCTTCTCCATGTACTCGGACATGTCAATGCGAATGAGCGCCCGTTCATCATCGAAGAGCGACTCGGCCAGCGCGCGGGCCAGCTCCGTTTTCCCCACGCCGGTGGGACCGAGGAAAATGAAACTGCCGATGGGCCGATTGGGATCTTTCAATCCGGCGCGCGCCCGACGCACGGCCTCGGCCACGGCGCTCACGGCTTCGTCCTGGCCGACGATCCGGCGATGCAGTTCCTCCTCCAGGCGGAGCAACTTTTGAATCTCCCCTTCGAGGAGCTTGCTCACCGGGATGCCCGTCCAGCGACTGACGACCTCGGCGATGTCTTCCTCATCCACTTCTTCCTTGAGTAATCGCGTTCCCCCGCGCTGCTCGACCAGCTCGGTGAGGGCTTTCTCGCTCTCTCGAATCTTCCTCTCCAGCTCGACGAGTCGTCCGTACTTCAATTCGGCCGCCCGATTCAGATCATACGCCCGCTCCGCTTGTTCGATGAGGATCTTCGTCTCCTCGACCTGCTCACGGAGCTGGCGAAGATCGGCGATGATTTTCTTCTCCTGCTCCCATTGAGTTTTGAGCCCATCGGCCTGGACGCGCAATTCGGCCAGCTCTTCTTCGAGCTTGCGCAACCGTTCCCGCGAAGCGGCATCCGTCTCCCGCTTCAATCCCTCGCGCTCGATTTCCAGTTGCATGATGCGCCGGAGGATCTCGTCCAGCTCCGACGGCATCGAGTCAATTTCCGTACGCAGCCGCGCGGCCGCTTCATCCACCAGATCAATGGCTTTATCCGGGAGAAAACGATCGGAGATATAGCGGTTGCTCAGGACGGCGGCCGCGACCAGAGCGGAATCCTTGATCCGCACGCCATGATGCACCTCGTAGCGTTCCTTCAGGCCGCGAAGGATCGAGATCGTATCTTCAACGCTCGGCTCCCCCACGAGGATGGGTTGGAAGCGTCGCTCTAGCGCGGCATCCTTCTCGATGTACTTGCGGTACTCGTCCAGAGTGGTCGCGCCGATGCACCGCAGCTCGCCGCGCGCCAGCATGGGCTTGAGGAGATTTCCCGCATCCATCGTGGCTCCTTCCGCCCGACCGGCTCCGACGACCGTGTGCAACTCGTCAATGAACAGGATGATCTCTCCCTGCGACTCCTGAACCTCGCGCAAAACCGCCTTGAGCCGTTCCTCAAATTCGCCGCGATACTTGGCCCCGGCGATCAATGCGCCCATGTCGAGCTGGACGACCCGCTTGTGTTTGAGCCCTTCGGGGACATCGCCTCGAATGATGCGCTGAGCCAGTCCTTCAACAATCGCCGTTTTCCCCACGCCGGGCTCACCGATGAGGACGGGATTGTTTTTCGTCCGGCGGGAGAGAACCTGCATCACCCGACGAATCTCCTCGTCCCGTCCGATGACAGGATCGAGCTTCCCCTGACCGGCTAACTGCGTGAGATCGCGCCCGTAGCGTTCGAGCGCCTGATAGGTCGCTTCGGGCGTGGGACTGGTGACGCGCTGCGTCCCGCGAATTTGCAGCAGGGCTTTCATCAAACGATCGCGCGTCAGACCCGCCTCAGCGAGAATACGGCCCGCCGCTGTCGCTCGCCCCTCCTCCACCATGGCGAGGAGAACATGCTCGACGCTGATGTACTCGTCGCGGAACTTCTTCGCCTCATCCTCGGCCGCCACAAACAACCGATTGAGTCGCCCCGTGAGATAAACCTGATCCGGTCCGGCGGCCGGTCCGCTCACTTTCGGCCAGCGGGCCAGTTCCTGCTCCAACCGGGTGATCACCTGAGCCGGATCAACGCCCGCCCGTTGCAGGATCGTGGGAGCCAGACCACCTTCCTGCTGCAGCAACGCGAGCAACAGATGCTCCACGTCAATGTGCTGATGGCTATAGCGAGCGGCGATCGCTTGAGCCGCACGAATTCCATCCTGAAGCTTTTCCGTCATTCGGTTGATGTCCATAGGTTACTTCACCCCATTTGATCGCGGATTGAACTTCGATTCCCGAGCCAACTGCTCGAAGAGTTTCCGTTCGGCGGCCGTTGGACGCGGCGGGACGACGATCTTCACTTCGACGTATTGGTCCCCCCGGCCTCCCCGACGACGCGTCAGACCCTGACCGCGCAGCCGGAGCTTTTGCCCCGTTTGCGCTCCCGGAGGCAGACTTACCTCCGCCATTCCATCGAGCGTCGGCACGAGAATTTTCGCTCCCAGGACAGCCTCCCAGGGCGTCACCGGCACCTCCGTGTACAGATCATCGCCGGAGACTTTGAAGATGGGATGCGGCTGGAGTTTCACCCGGAGATAAAGATCGCCCGCCATACCTCCGGCCTGTCCGCCCTGGCCGGCAAGCCGGATGACAGAACCATCGCGGACGCCCGCCGGAATCTTCACTTCCAGCGACTTTCCCGTCGGGAGCGTTAAGCGTCGCGTCGTTCCCCGATGAGCTTCTTCGAGCGAGAGTTCAATCTCCATCTCCACGTCAGCAGCGCGACTTCCCCAGCGCGTTGTTGTTGACGGCCCCGCGTGGCGTCCTGCCGGGCGACCTCGCAACCCACCAAAGAGCGTCTCAAAGAAATCGCTGAAGCCGCCGGGCATACCGGTGAAGAAATCGAAATCGCCAAAATCGAGGCGAATCCGCTCCCACCCCGGCGGAGGCGTGAACTCGCTGCCCGCTTTCCAGTTGGGGCCGAGGCGATCATAAAGCTCCCGCTTTTTCGGATCGCCGAGGACCTCGTAGGCTTCGTTGATCTCCTTGAACTTCTCCTCCGCCGCCTTGTCACCGGGGTTAACGTCCGGATGGTACTTCCGCGCGAGCCGACGGTAAGCCGCTTTGATCTCTTCCTGGCTGGCTGTCCGTGGCACGCCGAGGATTTGATAGTAGTCTTTGTAGGTGACGGCCATCGCCTTCGATCACCCAGCACACCGTGGTTGAGAAAGTCAACTTGTCAACAACGCCCCTCCACGCACAGGGAGAGGATCTGGCCCTTCATTATCCTCGCCAGCTCAGCATCTGGATCAACTCCGAACGAGCCAGATTCTCCTCCCGGCGAGCGGCACTCAGCTCCGCCACCGCCCGCTGGTACTGTTCCCGCAACTTCTCCGGGACACGAGGTCCGGCATCCCGCGCCTGACAGTTCAAATCGCGGACCCGTTCGAGCGCCTCCCGGACCCGCTCGCGAGCCGCCAACAACCGCCGCATGAGACGGGCTAACACCTCCTGCCGCGTCTCGTAGCGGTAGGCAGCCTCTTCCTCCTCTTCCTCATACCCCTCTTCAGGAAGGTAGGCGGACTCCGCAGCCACTTCCTGAGCAACGGCCTGAGGCTCCTCCTCGACGTACTCCTCGACGGCTTCCTCGCCGTAGTAGTCGGCGTCGTCGTAGGGTTCGAGCGCTTCCGTGTAATCCTCGAGCGGCGCCGGTTCGACCGGTGCGACTTCCGGTTCCTCAACCTGATTTTTCTTTCGTCGTGGCATTCGTGATTTTCCCTCCTCTCTTGTTGAAATTTCAGTTGCTCGGCTTAAATTCGGCATCAATGACATCATCGGACGATGTGCTGGAACCGGACGATCCCGAAGCTCCCGCACCTGCCGATGTCGCTTGACTATAGGCAGCCGCTGCAATCGCATGAGCGACCTGCTGGAGGTCGGACGTCAGTTGACGAATTCGCTCAATTCCCGCCTCCTCTTTGATGGCCTGACGAATCTGGCTGATGAGATCTTCGGCGCGAGCGCGTTCGTGAACCGGAACCTTGTCGCCCAGGTCGCGCAAAGTCCGCTCGACCTGATAGGCCAGACTGTCGGCTTGATTGCGCGCCTCGACCAGCTCGCGCTTCCTCTTGTCCTCTTCGGCATACATCTGAGCGTCCCGGATCATGCGCTCGATCTCTTCCTTGGAGAGCTGGGTCGAGCCGGTGATGGTGATCTTTTGCTCCCGACCCGTCGCTTTATCCCGCGCGGTCACATTGAGAATTCCGTTGGCATCAATGTCGAAAGTCACCTCGATCTGAGGGATGCCGCGAGGAGCCGGAGCGATTCCCTCCAGCCGGAACCGACCGAGCGTGCGATTGTCCCGAGCCATCTCGCGCTCTCCCTGAAGAACGTGGATGTCCACGGCCGTTTGATTGTCCTCAGCAGTGGTGAAGATCTCCGTGCGACGGACGGGAATCGTCGTGTTCCGCTCGATGATGCGGGTCATCACACCACCGAGGGTCTCAACGCCGAGACTGAGCGGCGTCACGTCGAGCAGCAAGACTTCCTTCACCTCTCCGGCCAGGACGCCCGCCTGAATCGCTGCGCCAACAGCGACCACCTCATCGGGATTGACCGATTGATTCGGCTCCTTGCCCAGCAGCCGACGGACGAGTTGCTGGACGGCGGGCATGCGGGTCGCTCCTCCGACGAGGATCACCTCGTCAATCTGATTCTCGGACAATTTCGCATCGGCCAGGGCTTGCTTGACCGGTCCCACGCATCGCTCGACGAGATCGGCCGTGAGCTGTTCGAATTTCGAGCGCGTCAGCTTCATCTCCAGGTGCTTCGGTCCGTACGCATCGGCCGTGATGAAGGGAAGACTGATGGTCGTCTCCATCACCGACGACAGCTCGATCTTCGCTTTCTCCGCCGCTTCGGTCAGCCGCTGCAGCGCCTGGCGATCCTTGCGCAGATCAATGCCGTGCTCGCGCAAAAATTCTTCGGCCATCCAGTCAACGATCCGCTTGTCAAAATCGTCCCCGCCAAGATGCGTATCGCCGCTGGTGGCCTTCACCTCGAACACCCCATCTCCCACCTCCAGGATGGAGACATCGAAGGTTCCGCCTCCCAGATCGAAGACGAGGATCGTCTCGTTCTTCTTCTTGTCCAGTCCATAGGCCAATGCCGCGGCCGTCGGTTCGTTGATGATTCGCAGCACATTCAGACCAGCGATCTTGCCCGCATCGCGCGTGGCTGAGCGCTGGGCATCATTGAAATAGGCCGGCACGGTGATGACGGCATCGGTGACCTTCTCGCCGAGGTAGCGCGACGCCTCATCGGCCAGTTTCCGCAAGACCATGGCGGAAATCTCCTCGGGGGCGTAGAGCTTGCCCATCACCTCAAACCGAACAGCATCGTTCGGCCCGGGAACGACCTTGTAGGGGACGTTCCGAATCTCGCTGGTGACCTCGGTGTAGCGTCGCCCGATGAACCGTTTCACCGAATAGAGGGTGTTCTCCGGGTTCAAGATCGCCTGACGCTTGGCGAGTTGCCCGACCAACCGCTCGCCCGTCTTGGTGAAGGCGACGACCGATGGCGTCGTCCGCCCCCCCTCGCTGTTGACGATCACGGTCGGTTTTCCTCCCTCCATGATCGCCACCACGGAGTTTGTCGTTCCTAGATCAATGCCAATTGCCTTCGCCATCGTGGTTCCTCCTCACTGAGGTTGATCTCCAAGGCCCTGACCGGAAGCCTCACGTCGCCCCTCGCGTCGAACGCGACTTCCGGCTCACCGGCTTCTCACTCGCGGGCCTCTCATAGGGAATTCTGTCGTGAATGAGTTCCTTGAAGGCTTGATTTATCGCCCAGGAAACTCCCGGAGCATCCTGGTGCCGCACCAACTGCTTCGCTCGCTTGGAAACGAGCGTGCAGATTAAATAGCGGCTGTCCATTTTCGCAATAGCCTCCTCGACGAGCTGTTCTCTCGTGTCAGCCATAACTCACTCCTCCTACTTTCGTCCTCCGACTCGGTTATATCCCCGCGCCTTGCAGGCCACCCTGAGCCATTATACATGATTCCCCTCCCCAGTCCGAACCGGAATACGACGGCGTCGCTTGGGCACCCGCAAAAGCAAAATGCCATCGTTCAGCTCCGCGCTGATCCGGGTGGGATCAACATCTTCGGGAAGCAGAAAGGTCCGAGAAAAATCCCCATACGGCCATTCAATGTGACGCAAGCGCGCCTTCTGCCATGGCCCCACCAGACGGCGGCCGTCAATGGTTAACTTCCTCCCTTCAACCTTAACCTGAAGGGATTCCCGGTCAACTCCGGGAAGGTCAACCATAACGGCCATCTCCTCGTCCCCAATGAAGATATTGGCAGGAGGGGAAAATCCTGCAGTATCCGACTGCACCCGGCGCTGTGACACGCCGGCGAACCACTGATCAGTCCTCACAAGCCGTACGCTTGCGAGATCCTCGACCGGATGAATGCTCTGAACTTTGACCATCGCTCGGCACCTCTACACGCTGATCTACTTAAGCCGATCTGTAGAATAAAATATGAGTCCCATTTTGTCAATATGAGGACGAAAATTTTCATCCCTCGAAGCCCAAACCAATGGAAGCTCTCCGATAAATAATGAAGCATTGCTCCGACTAAACTTGACAAAAAGAGACTCACATATTAGCATAAGGACGGCCTTTCGAGATGGGAGGTGCCAAACAATGCGGGGCGTGAGCAAAAAGCGAAAAGAAAAAGGATACACCATTAGCGCCGTGGCCGAAGCCTATGGGATTCACCCTCAAACTCTTCGGCTCTACGAACGCCATGGCTTGCTCAAGCCGTCCCGCTCCAAAGGGAATACCCGCTACTATTCGGAAGCCGACCTTCGCTCCCTGGAGCTGATCCTGACGTTGACCCGAGATCTGGGCGTCAATCTCGCGGGTGTGGAAGTGATTCTCAACATGCGGCGGAAGATGGATGCCTTACAGAAGGAAGTGCAGCGATTCATCGAGTACTTACGGGCGGAGGTTGGAGAACGATTGGCCAATCAGGCAGCCGCCAAGTTTGCGCTTGTCCCCCTGGGACAGACGCCGATAGTCACGATCGAGGAGGACCGGTCGGCGATCTTCGAGGGAGATGCGACCCTAGTAGAGGAAGACAATCATACATCGAAAGGAGGTGAGATCTTATTAGCAAAGAAGACATGATTCCTGTTGACGCGACCGTCATCGAGGCGCTCCCCAATGCGACATTCCGGGTGAAGCTCGATGGCAATGGTCACGAAGTTTTGGCCCATCTCTCGGGCAAAATGAGGAAGAACTACATTCGAGTCCTGCCGGGAGACCGAGTTCAAGTAGAGCTGTCACCCTACGATTTAACACGCGGACGGATCACCTACCGGTACAGCAAGTGACGTCATTCCCCTGTGATGAGGTCCCACTGGGCGGCGAGGGCTGTGCAAAATTCGCTAAGCTCGATGTGAAGGACCACGTCGGCGATGTCATCGTAAGGTGTGGGCTCGCGGTTGACGATGATAATTTTGGCACCTGCCTCTCGCGCCCGGCGGGGAAGTTCCGCTGCTGGATAGACAACCAACGACGAGCCCAGAACCATTAAAAGATCACATTGTGCGACGACCTCGAGAGCGCGAGCCAAGACCTCTCCTGGGAGCGGATCGCCAAACAGCACGAGGTCGGGTTTGAGGATGCCGCCACAGCCACACCGTGGCGGAAGATCTTTCGGGTTTCCCCGAGCCAGCACCTCAGCCAGACCGATGCTCTGCCCGCAACGCGTGCACCGGCACTGCCGATAGGTTCCATGAAGCTCAATGACGGAAGTGGAACCGGCCGCCTGGTGAAGCCCGTCAATGTTTTGCGTGATGATCCACCGGAGTTTCCCCGCCTGTTCCAGGCGAACGAGAAGCCGATGCGTCTCCGTCGGACGGGCCGCTAGCAATGAGGGAAGAAGCGTGAGGGCTGTTTCGTAGAACTTTTTGGGGAACAACCGAAATCCCCAGGCGCTCAGACGCGCCATCGCCTGGGGATCACTCCATAATCCCGTCGGGCTCCGGAAGTCGGGAATACCGGCATCGGTACTCACGCCCGCTCCGGTCAGAGCTGCCGTCCGGGATGACTGCCGGATCAGTTCGATGGCACGAGTGATCGTCATCGGCTCATCCAATGAGTCTCGTCCGCATCGGCCGCAACATTACCCCGCGAGGCGGTTGAGAACGAGCACTCCATCATTAATCACCACGAGAATATCTTGAAGAGCTGTAATATCAGCCAGCGGATCGGCATCAACGACGACGAGATCGGCTTCGAGTCCAGGTCGGATGGTTCCGGTGCGCTGGTCTATTCCCAGACAGGCGGCGGCAACCGATGTTGCCGCTCGTATGGCTTCAAGGGGCGGCATTCCGATAGCAACGAGTTCAATCACCTCATGAGGCATCCGTCGAATGGAGGCAGGACCGTAGCCGGTGTCGGTCCCGGCGATGACTCTCACTCCCATTTTCCAGGCACGCGCCGTCGTCTCGCGCACGCGAGGCAGCATAGCCCGTCCGCGAATGGCCAGCAGGGGATTGTCATAATCGCCCCCGGGATCGGTCAGGTCAACGACCGTTGCGATTGTCGGAACGAGGCAGGTTCCTCGCTCCTTCATCAGAGCCAGCGTTTCTGTGCTGAGATAGGTTCCATGTTCGATTGTTCGCACGCCGGCGCGAACAGCCGCCCGCGCCCCCTCATCGCCATGAGCATGTGCCGCGACAGTCCGACCGAGTCGCCGCGCCTCTTCCACAGCAGCAACGAGTTCTTCTTCTGAATAGACGCGCTTTCTCGGATCCGTCTCCGGCAATCCCGCTCGTTCTGTGGCCATGATCTTGATGGTGTCCGCTCCCCGCTCAATCAACGCGCGAACCATACGGCGCACGTTCACTGGTCCGGTGACGCCCGACATCAGGTCATTCAGAGTGGGGAGGTCAAGGAAGAACTCATCTGCCGGTCGGGGTCGAACATGGTATCCGGAAGCAATAATGTCGGGAAGATCTGCGACGCCGGCTCGATGAAGCTCACGCAATCCGACATCCACAAAATGGCTCACTCCAAGCGATCGCGCCGTCGTCACTCCCGACCGCAGAGCTGTTCGCGCTGCCGCCATCGTCCCGATATGCACATGAGCATCAATGAAACCGGGTAGCACCCATCGTCCCTTGAGATCAATGATTGTCGCCGAGGGAGGGATCTCGACGGTCCGGGTCGCGATTTGTTCGATTCGCCCCTGACGAATGATGATCGTCGCGTCACGAATTGGCTCGCGGGACTCCCCATCAATGATGTTGGCGTGGGTGAGAACGAGGACCGGTTGCTGTTGCGCCTGCTGGTCCGGCAACCGAGAACTCGTCACCCCGAGGATGAGACAGGCTACGAGTCCAGTGATGCTTCTACATCGACTGGTATTTTTCATATCCCCCACCTCCTGAATCCCGATTGCTTTTACGTCCTCGGCCATAATCGCTTCTCTCCGAGCTTTCACTCGGATGGCCGCTCATGAAGCGACAGAGGGCGGCGAGTCGAATCTTTTTCTCCACGTCCACCTATGCGAGTTGAACGGCTCTACTCGACGGCGGCCAATTCTATTTCTCATGGACGGCGCGGGTCAAGACCATTGTGTTGGAGGAGAGCCCTTTCCATCTCTTGAATTTTGAACGCGGTTCCTGGTGACCTCGCCGATACGCTAAAATACAAATTCCGGCGTGCGATGTTCCGCCGGGCGTGTCGGTCGGAAACGACACCCCGGTGCCGACGAGGAGGGGAAAAGGTCATGGCGACAAAAGCGGCACTGGTCATTGTTGATGTACAGAACGATTTCTTACCGGGAGGATCCCTCGCGGTCCCGCAAGGGGATGAAGTGATTCCAGTCCTCAATCGCTACATCTCTCTTTTCCGGCAACGGCACCTCCCGATCTACTTCACGCGTGACTGGCATCCGCCAGAAACGCGCCATTTCCGGTCCGGAGGAGGGGTGTGGCCGCCGCATTGCGTTCAGGGAACGGTGGGCGCTGAGTTTCATCCGGAACTTCATATTCCATCAGATGCAGTGATCATCTCCAAGGGAATGGACCCTGAGGAAGACAGCTACTCTGCTTTTCAAGGCAAGACGGCCGAGGGGATGGATTTCCTCGATGAGTTGAAACGGCGTGGGATTGACCATCTTTATGTCGGAGGATTAGCCACGGATTATTGTGTACGCTTTACGGTCCTCGATGCACGACGCGCCGGTTTCGGCGTCACCGTTTTGGAGGATGGCATCCGGGGCGTGGACCTTCAGTCGGGCGATTCGCAGCGGGCGTTGGAGGAAATGAAGGGAGCGGGAGCCCAGTCGGCTCGCTTTGAGGATGTGAGCCGGGAGCTTTCACGAGATGAGGTTTAACGCCGAATCGAGCGAGGGGGCGAGGGCTTCCCTTCTCAGTTCGGAGGACGATCGAAAAAACTTCAGGGACGTGGGGACGGTTCCCCTCTTCGAGGCCTCATTGTGATAAAAGGTGAGCGGTTTCACCGTTGCTTGACAATCGAGAAACCGAGGTTGTACATTTGGCGCCTGCAATAAGGTGGGTTTGAGTGAGAAAACCTGAGACAATCCACCTTAAACGCGAAAAATTGAACGAACGAGGGATTTCGGGAATGGATGTCAATAATATGGAGCACGCCGCAGGAGATGCGCAGACGCTTGTTTCCTCTCCTGCTCCCACGGAATCTGACTCTCCCGCTTCAGCCGAGACCTTCGGGGCCCTTCTGGGAGCCTATGAAGAGCAGGTGACGCTGACTGTCGGTCAGCTTCTCACCGGCAAGGTGATCACCATCAACGAGGACATCGCGGTCATTGACATCGGGTACAAGACCGAAGGAACGGTCCCCGCTGAGGAGCTAAAGCAAGCCGTTCAGGAAATCGGCGTGGGCGATGAGATCCCCGTCCTGGTCAAACAGGTCGAAAGTCCCGATGGCTACGTCAAGCTCTCCTACGTGGAAGCTCTCCGCAAAGTCGCCTGGGAGATGGTAGAGGAAGCGGCGAAGACGGGGACTCCGGTCAAGGGTCGAATCACCGAACGCATCAAGGGCGGTCTGAGGGTCAACCTCGGTGGATTGGACGCCTTCTTGCCGGCCAGTCAGGTTGACCTTCGTCAGGTGCGCAACTTTGAATCCTGGCTTGGTAAGAATATTGAAGCCAAGGTCATCAAGATCAACAAGCGCCAGAGGAATGTGGTGCTGTCCCGCCGCGCGATTCTCGAGGAGGAACAGAATCGTCGCAAAGCGGAGATCCTCTCCGAACTCGAAGAAGGTTACATCGTCGAAGGGAAGATCAAAAGCTTCGCCGATTATGGGGCGTTTGTGGATCTCGGCGGGGTGGACGGACTGCTCCACATCACCGACATCTCCTGGAAGAAAATCAGCCACCCGAAGGACGTTTTCACGGTGGGAGAAGTCGTCCAGGTCAAGATCCTCAAGCTGGACCGGGAATCGGGGCGCATCAATTTAGGCTACAAACAGCTCATGCCGGATCCCTGGGATACGGTGGCCGAGCGATTCCCGCCCGGATCGCGAGTCGCGGGCAAGGTGACGCGCCTGACCAACTACGGCGCCTTTGTGGAAATCGAGGATGGAATTGAGGGTCTCATCCACATCTCTGAGATGACCTGGGACAAACGCCCTAAGCACCCCTCCAAGTATGTCAAAGTCGGCCAGGAGGTGGTGGTCGAAGTGCTGCAGGTGGATACGCCCAACCGGCGACTCAGTTTGAGCCTGCGGCAACTGGAACCCGACCCCTGGAAGCTTTTTGCTGAAACCCATTCGGAAGGCGCCCGGGTTCGGGGCCGCGTCCGAGGATTGGTTGATTTCGGAGTTTTCGTCGAGGTCGAAAGAGGGATTCAGGGATTGGTTCACATCACGGACCTCTCCCGACGGCGCGTCAAGCACCCGTCGGAAATCGTGAAGAAGGGTCAAGAAGTTGAAGCAATCGTCAAAGAGATTGATCTGAACGCCCGACGGCTCAGCCTCTCGATGAAGGAGCTGGAACCGGATCCGTGGCAGGAGTTTTTTGAACAGCATCGCACCGGTGACATCGTCAAAGGCCGGGTGGTGCGGTTCGCCACCTTTGGTGCCTTCATTGATCTGGGCAACGGTGTGGAAGGACTCTGTCACATCTCGGAGCTTGCCGACGAGCATATCGCCAAGCCCGAAGAGGCCGTCAATATCGGGGATGAGCTGGAGTTTCGCATCCTCAAACTCGATCCCGCGCAAAAGCGCATCGGCCTCTCGGCACGAGCGGCCCGCAAAGGAAGCGAGCCGACATTCGTCTTGGGTGAAGATACGGGTCGCATCGCCAGCCTCGGTGAGCTGACGCAACTGGGCAAAGAGAAAATCGAAGAGTGAGCAGCTCTTGATCGAGGGCCTTCGCCTAGGACCAATCGCACCTGCGGTTGCGGACGAGCGGGATTCTTGGCATTCCATCTGGATTCTTCACGGAGCAGGGGCGGCGGAAAAAAGTTAGCGGGGCTTTCGACTCGGCGAAGCTGGCCCTACGCTTTTTGAAAAAATTTTTCCGCTCAGGCAACCAACCAACCGGGCAGGGAATCCAAGCAGGCGACCACGTACCACCACGAATACCTCCTTAGTTTGGGTGGGGTGAGCCAAGCGACCTGAAAGCGGCTCACCCTTTTTTCTTTTTCATCGGCGAGGATCCTCTTCATAAAATCGTAGGGGATCGAGAAAATTTTGCGTCAGACCGTCCACGTGCCGGCCTGATGCTTCGCTCAACTGCCCCGCCCGGTCAGCTTCCCTCAGCGACGATATGGAAGGCGGCGGTTAGAGCCGCAACCAGCTCATCAATGTGATCTCGCGTGGCCGTCAAAGGGGGGCCGATCCGAATGACGTTTCCATACAGACCGCCCCGGCCAATGAGGACGCCTCGTTTTTTCGTTTCCTCAAAAACACGGCGCAGGGCCTCGGGATTGGGCTCCTTTGTCTTAGGATCTTTGACCAGCTCGATAGCCTGCATGAGTCCCATCCCGCGCACATCCCCGATGACCTGGGGGTAGGCCTCCCGCAAAGCCTCCAGTTGCTCGCGCAGGTAGTCGCCAACGATACGGGCATTACGGGGAAGATCCTCCCGCTCGATCACTTCAATGGTGGCCAATGCCGCCCGACACGAGACGGGATTTCCACCGAAGGTTGAAAAGGTGAGCGTGGGATAGGCATCTGCGATCTCCGGCGTGGCAATAGTGACTCCGATGGGAGCGCCGTTGGCCAGTCCTTTGGCGAAGGTCATGATGTCAGGCTGCACGTCCCAATGCTCGATGCCAAACATCTTATCGCCCGTTCGGCCCCATCCCGTCTGCACTTCATCGCAGATAAAAATCCCCCCATATCGGCGGATGATGTCCACGACGACCTTGAAGTATTCTTTCGGCGGGACGATGAATCCGCCAACTCCCATGATGGGCTCGGCGATCAGAGCAGCGATCTTTCCCGAGGTCGTCGTTTGAATCAACTCTTCGACATCTCGTGCGCAGGCGATGTCGCAGGAGGGATAGGTGAGTTTGAGGGGACATCGGTAGCAATAGGGAGCCAGCGCGTGCACGACACCGGCAATGTACGGTGTACCCACCCGCCAGGGCGATTGACCCGCGACGCTCATCGTCAGTGCCGACCGCCCGCTGTAGCCATGACGGAGGGCGATGATCTCCTGCCGTCCGGTGTAGAGGCGGGCGAGAACCAGGGCTGTCTCGTCGGCCTCGGTGCCGCTGTTGGTGAAGAAACTTTTTTGCAACCGTCCGGGAGTAAGCTGGGCGAGCTTTTCGGCGAGGTCCGCCTGGGGACGGTTGATGTACAATGTCGAGGTATGGGAGATTTTTGCCACCTGATCCTGGACGGCGGCGACGACGGTCGGGTGAGCATGTCCGACACTCACGGTCAACACGCCACCGAAGCAATCGAGGTAGCGATTCCCCTGATCATCCCACACGTACATCCCCTCGCCCCGTTCGAGGATCAGAGGCTCCTCGTAGTAGAGACTGACGCAGGGAAACAGGTAGTCCTTTTGTTTTCTCCGAAGCTCGTGATCGGTCATCGTCTACCTCCGGGGGCGTTTCTGCCCGGCCATCATTCCGTAGACCAAGGTACCGTGGAGAAATGCCGATTGGATCGTGGCAAATGATTCAACGAACCGACGGATGGAAGGGCTGGCCCACGGAAGAAGCCATCGAACCAGGGGATGTTCTGTCCGCCGCCGACAGATCTCCCAGGTTTTGACGATGCGGTCGGTTGCGTTTTCGGTGACGAGGATCTCGATTCCCGCTTCGCCAAGCCACTCGCCATACTCCGACATTGTGGCGAGTGAGGGGCAGAGGAACCCTCGACAAACCGGCTCGATGAAGTTTCGCTCATCCTCAGCCGTGAGATTTTCCCCTTTCATCCAAGCGCACAAGGCCAAAATTCCCCCAGGAGCCAACCAGCGGCTACAGCTCTGGAAGAACCGGCGCTTGTCTTCCAGGTGTTCGCTGCACTCGATGATCCAGATGACATCGAAGGACGCG
The DNA here is from genome assembly GCA_035573895.1 of Blastocatellia bacterium. Lineage (NCBI taxonomy): Bacteria > Pseudomonadati > Acidobacteriota > Blastocatellia > Blastocatellia bacterium. Next base: position 29,249 of record DATLZR010000015.1, read on the forward strand.
TCGGGCCATGTCTGCTTTTGCACATCGCCCCGGTGGATAGTCACCTGGCGATGGAGGTTTTTCCGTCGTGCGCGATGACGAGCCCACCAGGCCTGAATCGGGCTGAGCGTGATGCCCGTGACCTGACAGTGATAATTTTCGGCGAGCCACAAGGCGGCTCCCCCAAAGCCGCAGCCGACATCGAGGACGCGGGCCCCATCAGGAATCCGGGCCAGCGCAGCGAGTCTCTCGATAAGTTTCACCTGAGCCTGCGATTCGGACTCCCCATCCTCCCAGTAGCCGTGATGAATATGTTCGCCCCAGAGAAGCCAGTAGAAGAGGGCGAGCTGGTCGTAGTGGGCCTGAATATCCCGTGCTGTCAGGCGGTCACTCATGGTGACGCGCTATTGTATCTGAGATCAGGATAGACAACAACCGGAGCCGGTGTGCTAGAATATGCCCGCCTTTTATGGAGGGAAGGAACGGTCTATGAACTGGGCTCCCTACCTCTGGTTCATCGCCGGGGCGCTTTTCATCGTGGCCGAGCTTTTCACGTCGGGATTTGTTCTCGTCTGGTTCGGCATTGGTTCCCTTGTCGCCGGTCTGATGGCGGTCCTTCATCTGGGGATTGGCGCGCAGATGATGGCCTTTTTGGTCGTTTCCTCGTCACTGACGATTGCCTCGCGGACCATCTTCGAGAGATTCTTCATGCGACGGGCTCCCGGCAAGAACCTTCGGACGGGGGTCGAAGCCCTTCCGGGGCAGATCGGAGTCGTCGTCGAGCCCAGTCGCGGCGCACTGAACGAAGCCGCGGTGAAAGTCTTCGGGGCGATCTGGACGGCTTATCCGGCGGCCGGGGAACTGCCCTTGGATGTCGGAGAGCAGGTGGAGGTGGAGCGGGTCGAGGGAGCCACGCTCTATGTGCGAAGGGTCTCCCGCGAGCTGCCCTGGCGGCAGGAAACATCGAACCGTCACCTCTCATCCTGACCATTTCTGGGGGAAAGGAGAAACAGCTTATGGACATTCTTCCGGGACTTGACACGTTTGTGCTGGCGATCTTCATCTTCCTGGTTTTCATCATTGCTCTTCGAGCGATCCGGATCGTTCCTCAAGCGACGGTGATGGTGATCGAGCGGCTCGGAAAGTTTCATGGTCTGGCGACGAGTGGGTTGAACGTGATCGTCCCCCTCATTGACAAACCGCGAGGGGTTTACTGGACGAGGATGAAGCCGGGCCTGACGACGATTGATCTGCGCGAGCAGTTCATTGATCTCCCTCTCCAGCCGGTGATCACCCGTGATAACGTGACGGTCAATGTTGACTCCATCGTCTATTTTCAGATCACCGATCCAATCAAGGCCGTCTATGAAGTGGCGGATCTCACCGGCAGCATCATCCAGCTCACAATCACGGCGATGCGCAATGTCATGGGAGAGATGGATCTCGACCATACCCTCAGCTCACGGGAGATCATCAATTCGAAGCTGCGCGTGATCCTGGACGAAGCCACGACCAAGTGGGGAGTGAAAATCACGCGCATTGAGGTGAAGAACATCAACCCGCCCGAAGACATCCGTGTTACCATGGAGAAGCAGATGACGGCGGAACGAAACCGGCGGGCGCTTGTGCTTCAGGCGGAGGGAGAGAAACAAGCGGCCATCGCTCGCGCCGAGGGCGAAAAGATGGCAGCCATCACCAAGGCGGAAGGAGAAAAGGAGGCGGCGATCCTGCGTGCTGAAGGCGCGGCCCAGGCCCGATTGCGAGCCGCAGAAGCGGAGGCGGAAGCGATCCGGCGGATCACCGAAGCGCTCGGTCATCTCGGCGATCCGGCCCACTACCTCATCACGCTGCGGTACGTGGACTCGCTGAAAGAAATGGCCGCCAGCCCGAACAGTAAGGTCATCTTCATGCCGGTGGAGACTTCCAGCGTCATGGCCAGCGTCGGCGCCCTCAAGGAAATTCTCAGCGAAAAAGCCGAGAAAGAGCCGCTTCCTTCGTCCCCCGCGCCCCTTCGGTCGCCAGCATGATAACGACCGGAGACTGCCACGGGAGGCTACTTTAGGAGGAGTTCGATACATCGTGTGTCACCTTTGCGGAGGCAGGGTCGAAGCCGGGACTTGCGCGCAGGAGGAGAAATTTCACCGCGCCGCTCGACTGGCATCGAGAACTTTACGGAATGTCCTCGCGTGACGTACATTCCAGGAGTTCCGGCGACTTTCTCCATGCGCAGGGGGTCGTTATCCTCCCGGAAGGATCCGCGCACGTGTTTGACGACCCTTCACTCTATATGGTAGCCTGCTTTTGAACATGGACAGACCGGATGCAGAAGGACCATCCGACACGAGGTAACATGTCGGCGCGAATCACAGTGATTCTCTATATCCTCGTCTACTTCGAACTTGGAGCTGTGCTGATCATCTCTCCCTGGACGCCCTACTGGAACGACAATCTCTTTCTCGCCTATCTCGTTCAGCGAACGGGATCGCCGCAGCTTCTGGTGACAATGAACAGCGTCTGGCTGCGGGCCTGTGTGAGTGCTCTCGGCGTGCTCAACATCATTCTCGGACTGATCGAGGCGTTTCGCTATCGAGACCTTGTCCGCTTGATCGAGCAAGGAAAAACCAAGCCCTCCCGATCCGCCGAACGGCCTTCGGCATCCTCCCGAGCCGTCACCGATGACCAAGCGACCGACAGTCCCCTGGATTTACCTGATCACCGACCGGAAGGCGTGTAAGAATCAGGACCTGCTCGCACTCCTCGAGCAGGCGGGCGAAGCGGGCGTTGATCTCATTCAGATTCGAGAGAAAGACCTGTCAGCCCGCGCCCTCGCTGACCTTGTTCAGGCGGTGCGCCAGCGGTTGGCGTCGTCCCCGACGCGCGTGCTGGTGAATGATCGCGTGGACGTTGCGCTCGCCTGCGGAGCCGATGGCGTGCACCTGACGACGCGATCCCTGCCCACAGCCGTTGTGCGGAGGCTCGTCGGTCGGGATTTTCTCATCGGCGTCTCCACTCACTCGCTGGAAGAGGCAGAGCGAGCCGAGAACGAAGGAGCCGACTTCATCGTCCTCGGACCGGTTTTCTCCACGCCGTCAAAGCAGGATTTCGGTCCCCCGCTTGGACTCGCGGCATTTGAAGAGATTGCCCGCCGAATCACCATTCCCGTCCTGGCCATTGGAGGGATCACGCTCGACAGGGCGCCCGAGGTCATAGCCCGTGGGGCATCCGGAATCGCCGCCATTCGCCTCTTCGCTCAGGCGGACTCGGTCGCCGGAGTCGTCGCCGCACTCAAATCATCCCGGCCCTCACTCTGAGGGCAATACCAATCGCCTTTTGAAAAGCCCTCAGGCGGATACCCGGTCACGGGATCAGTCCCCAATCCGCTCCTGCCCGGTCCGCAAGGGGTAGAAGAACCGATACGGGAATTGCCCGGTGTCACTGAGTTATCTTTGAGATCGGCCCATTTCGCTCGGCGTGGGCGTTGGTTGACGAAGTTCCGGGCTGGTGAGGGATTTCAAAAACTCGATGAGGTCGCGTTGTTCGTTCTCGGTGAGGCTGATCGGATGAAGATCCCAATCACGGTAAGGATTATCCCGCCCACCTTGCATGTAGAACCGAATCACCTCCTCGAGAGTGGCGGCGCTGCCGTCATGAAAGTAGGGAGCCGTCAGTTCGACGTTTCGTAAGGAAGGAGTTTTGAACGCCCCGATGTCCAGCGGATGACCGGTGACGAGGAATCGCCCGAGCGACGATCCGCCGGGTTCTCCCTCCAGACTCTTCAGGTCAGCGGGGGAGAGGGGTTTCCCCAGCATCCGACGCACTCGCTCCACCAGAGGAAGAAAGGCGGGATCATTCACTGCCACTCCGGTGTTGTGATAAAGCTGGTCGGTGAAAAAAGGAAAGGCTGTATTCACGAGATGACAGGTTGCGCAGCGTGCCTTGCCTCGAAAGAGAGCCAATCCACGACGGGCCGCCTCGCTCAGAGCGTCGGTCTCTCCCGCCATGAATCGGTCAAATGCCGAATTCCCCGCGATCAGCGTTCGCTCATAAGCAGCGATGGCGCGAGCAATTCCCTCGCTCGTCACTGTCGAGCCGAACGCCTCGCGAAATTGTCGGACATACTCGGGCACGGCTCGCAGTCGAGCGACGACATCGTCCACAGACGCATTCCCCATCTCATCGGGATGAACGAGCGGAAGCAGCGCCTGCGCTTCGAGCGAAGGAGCCCGTCCATCCCACAACTGACCGGCGTGAAACATCGCGTTGATGAGCGAGGGCGTATGACGCTTTCCCGTCCGCCCGCCGATCCCCACAGCTCGGGGTCTTCCATCGGTGAACGCGCGGGCCGGATCGTGGCACGTTGCGCAACTGATCGTTCCGTCGGCAGACAATCGAGGATCGAAGAAGAGCTGCCGACCCAGCTCCACTTTCTCCGGCGTCACCGGATTATCCCGCGGGATGAAATAGGCCCACACCTCCAACGGGATACCCAGGGGAGCCTTCTCAGCACGTAACGGTCGAGCCAGCAAATGAGGGATCAGAACCAGGAGACAGAGGGCACCCATGGCGATCCCCGGACGACCGACGCTTCGTTCGTTCCCCTTCATTGCTCAGCGATCCCCTTGACGATCAAGGCAACGAGACGATCCGCTCCAGAGGTCGTTTTCAACCTGACGGCAACAATCACACGATCCGCTTCGCCAACGGTCACCGAGGGAAACTCCTTCTGTCCCTCCGCCGAAGTGAGGCTGAGGGAGGCGGGATGGTTCGTCCCGGCAGCACGGGCGCTCATCTTCACCAATTGCTCGAAGGGAATTTTGGCTGAGGCATCCCGGTCATCGGCTACCGGGACGAGCAGAAGAAAATCACGGTAAGGGGAGATCCCCATGTGATTTCCGTCGGCCGGATGAAGCGCGTAGCGCAGCGTGTAGATGCCCGACTTGATGGCCTGTCCGCGAAAATCGTTCGTCGCCTGAGCAAAGGAAATAACGCCGATCAAGGTTGATTCAGCCCATTCCGTGTACAAGGTTCCGGGAATGTCGGCCTTCGCTTGTACGGGCACCTCCCGGCGAAACCAGATATCGCAATAGACGCTCCCGTCGGCGAGTCGAATGCGGTACCCGCGCTCGTCAAGCACAGCGCGAACGGATTCCGACACGCTCGGATCGGTGAGAGGACCGAGAGGTTCCAGCTTGACGGTCTGTGCCGGAAAGCCGGGGGCGAGAAGCACCAGCAGGAGAATGCACGTTCCGGGCCATCTCTTCCACAGAGCTGACAGGAAGGAAGGCCCGGGCAAGCTGCGGGAAGCCGATCTTTTTTGTTTCATCCCTCGTTCAATCCCAGGTTCGCGTGCCGCCTCATCTGCAATCCACCCGCGCCGCAGCGGCAGTGGTCAGACGCACCCACACGATTTTTCCAGAAGGGACCCGGCTGCCCCTGTTATCTGAGTCCCTTCATCTTTCCCCAGAGAAGAGAGCCCGCATCGAGCCCGGCCCCGATTATCGGGCAAAACTTCCGACAAAAGCGCTTCGCTTCTCGTGGCGTAACCAGACGACGCCCAAATCTGGTCCCTGATAGCGATCCACTGTTGCGACGGCGGGCATCGCGTGAGACATTGGAGCGAGCGGAGGATAGTAGATCACTTCGTTTCCGCAGAGATGATCCTTGTCGCTGAGCGCGCGCGTTTCCACCACAGCTCGCGATCCTGCCCGAAGGACGACTTTGCCGTAGTGACCTCCTTCGTGATCAACGAAGAAGGTGATGGGTGCCGTCTCGACCCGAAGGATGTCGCCGAGCAAGGGGCCGGCCATCGCCTGAGCGAAGCGAACGAGGGCCGTCTGTTGCTGCGGACGCGCGCGTTCGTCCACGATGACGACGGCCTTGGCGGGATAGGGGGTCGTCGTCGGATCACCGAGCGTGGCGCTCGCTTTGACGACGCCCACAACGGTGAGTCCGTCCAACGGAATGCCCTCCCACTGTCCGCGCTCGACGTGCCAGGCTAAAATGGCGTGATCGCCCGAGAGTCCCATTTCCGCATTGGCATAGCAGGGACCGGTCCACACGTCGGCGCTGCGCGTCTCGACATAATCGCCGCGAATCTGCTGGCCATAGACAGCAGTTCCGCCCAGAAAGAGGAGAAGGGTGACGATGCTTCCCCTGAGACCTCGCCGCATGGATTTCCCTCCTTTCCAGCCTCCGTGAAGGTCGGGAGCCCGTAGAAACAGGCCCCGCCGGATGCCGGAGGCTAGCTGATTTTGCCTGTTCCAAAGCATGGCCTTTCCCGTGACGAGCAGCTTACCGGATCAACCGCTTGCCCGTCAGGACCTATCACCGTCTGGGTAAAGATACACCAGTAGAGACCATCCCGGCTAGGGAACGTCACTTCGCCGGGAGCCGGTTGGACGAAGCGGTCCTTCCAGCAGAGATGAGGACACAGGTCCTCCAGCGTGACCGTTGCGAAGAGTGGATCACTCATCGTGCACCTCCTCGGGCCGCCTGCACGAGGGCCCGTTTGACGGCAACGCGGGCGAGTTGAATCTTGTAGGCATTTTGGCTCAGAGGCTTAGCCGGAGCGACCGCTGCCCGCGCGGCTTCATCGGCCAGCGCATCGCTCATCGTCTTGCCCACGAGAACACGCTCGGCCTCAGCCGATCGCCAGGGAACCGGCGCGACGTGCCCCAGAACGACGCGCGCCGACTCAATGCGCTGACCGCTCATTCGGAGAGCAACCGAGGCCGTTGCCAGCGGCCAGTCGAGAGCCTCCCGTTGACGCACCTCATAGGTGGCACTCACCAGATTGGTCGGCGGCGGGATGAGGACCTCGGTGACCAACTCGTTGGATCGAAGATCGTATTCGCGTTCGGTCTCGGATCGCGGCGCACGATAAAACGCCTCCAGGGGAACTTCTCGCGCCCCGCGCGGGCCGAAGATACGAACCCGCGCGCCGTAGGCGATGAGCGCCGGGGCTAAGCTGGAGGGATTGACGAAGTAGGCAGGGCCGTCGGTGCCCAGGATGGCGTGATAGCGATTATCTCCCTCGAGCACCAGCGAACGGCCGGATTCATCGCGCGCCAAAAGTCCGAAGCCAGCGCGAAAATACCAGCAGCGGGGCCGTTGACAGAGGTCTCCGCCGACGGTGCCCCTGTTTCGGATCTGTGGACTCCGTACGCCCTCGGCTGCCGCTACCAAGGCGGGATACCGGCGGGCTTCAGGGTGATCAAGCAATTCCTGGAGCGTGACCAGTGCGCCGATGCGCAGTCCCCGGCTGGCGCTGTAACTGATCCCTTGCAGCTCCTTGATCCCCTTGATGTCAACCACTCTCTTCGGCCGCACGATATCATCCTTCATGAGCGCGAGCAGATCGGTTCCACCGGCGAGAATTTCCGTATCGCCCCAGGCGCTCGCCAGCAGGGCGACGGCTTGTTCCTTCGTTGTCGGATGGGCATACTCGAATGGACGCATGGTTAACCTCCCTTCTTCTCCAGCGCCTGGAGAACGCGATCCGGCGTCATGGGCAGGTAGGGGACGCGCACGCCGATGGCATTGGCCACAGCGTTGGACAGGGCCGCTCCCGGCGAAATCACCGGCGGCTCTCCCAAACCGATGACGCCACGTTCGTCGTACCCTTTGCCCGTCATCATGTGAACGACCAGTTCACCGATGTCGCCAATGCCGGCCAGCTTGTAAAACTCCATGTTGGGATTGAGCATCCGTCCGGTGATGCGATCCATGATCTTCTCCTCGTAAAGCGAGTAGCAGATGCCCTGGATCATCGCGCCGTAGCACTGGCTTTCGGCAGCTTTCATATTGATGATGAGGCCACAATCCTGGACGCAGACCATCTTGTTGACCTTGATGATGCCGGTCTCGATATCCACCGACACATCGGCCATCATCACGCCGCCCACACCGCCTGAGGTCAGCGTCCCCGGTCCTGGATTCCGACCGCGCACCGACAAGGGCATGCCTCCGAGTCGGGCGCAGGCCTGCTGCCAGGGGAGCGAACGGGAGGGATTATTCTTCACGCGAATCGTTCCTCCCACCGCTTCGAGATCTGCCGGTGCAGCCCCCAGCACCGGAGCCACTTTCTCGAAGATTTGGTCGAGTGCATCGAGGGCGGCCCGTCGGGCAGCCGAGCACACACCGCCGACGGTCGTACTTCCTCCGGATGGGCCGGATGCCGGGAAGCGATTATCGCCGATCTCGACGGTGACGGCCGACAGGGGCAGTCCCAGCGTATCCGCGATGACAACGCCGATTGCCGTGCGGGTTCCCGTCCCCAGATCCTGCGAGCCAAGTTGCACCCGAACCGATCCATCCGGCTGGATCGTCAGATCGCATTCGCTGGCATGACCGAGACCTCCCCACGTGTGGATCGAGAGACCCAGGCCGCGCTTGATCGGTCCGGAGGTTTTATCTCCGCGTGGGTGCCAGTTCTTCTTCCAGCCGATCAAATCGGCAGCGATGCGCAACTCCTCACGATAAATCTCGGCCCGCTGGCCGGTCAACGCGATATTTTTGAGAAACAGATCCAGCGGATCCATCTGAAGCGCCGCCGCCAGATCATCCAGGGCTGCCATGGTAAGAAGACATGCCTGCGGGTGATTCGGTGCACGCCAGGCGCGCGCCGGGCCAATATGGTTGAGAATGAGGGTGTGCTTTTTGCGGAAGTTGGGAATGGCGAAGATGTAGGGGATCTGCTGCAGCGGTGACGCGCCGGCGGTAGGCCCCGCCGTTCCCCAGGATTCGGATTCCCAGGCCAGAATTGTGCCATCGCGCTTGGCGCCCACTTTGACGCGACCGTAAACCGACGGACGCGCGCCCGCGACCATTAACTCGGCGTCTCGTTCGAGCATAATCTTGACCGGCTTGCCCCCGGCTAATTTCGACAGACGGGCACCCTCGATGCCCCAGCGATCGGGGCCGAACTTGCTTCCGAATCCTCCACCGATATGATCCTGGCGCACGCGGATGTTTCCCGCCGGTATCTCCAGAGGCGCCGCCATCTGAGCGGCAATCCCCGATACGTTTTGCGTCGAGATGTGGACGAGCAGATTATTTTCCCCCTCCCACTCAGCAATGGAGCCGTGAGGTTCCAGGCAGCAATGGGTGATGACGGCCATCCCGTAGGTGCCCTCGGTCACAACATCGGCCTCGGCGAAGGCCGCATCAGGGTTACCTCTGGTTTCTTCCCCGGCGGGCCGAACTTGATCACCGGCCGCCTTCAGGTCGTGATCAACAACGAAATGTGGCAGCTTTTCATAGACGACTTTGATGGCCCGGATAGCATCTTCGGCGGTGGGTTCGTCCACAGCCGCCACGGCGACGACTTCGTCTCCCGCCCAGAGAATCTCCTTGCCGGGTTCCTGAATGATCTTCACGGCCTTGACGCCCGGCATCTTCTCGGCGGCGCTGGTATCAATGCTGACGATTCGGGCATGCGCATAGGGACACCGGAGGATCTTCCCGTAGAGCATCCCCGGACGATTCACATCGTAGGTGTATTTCGCTCGGCCCGTGACTTTGTCCGGCCCGTCGAGGCGGTTGTGGCGTTTGCCGATGAGACTGCGTTTTTCCGGTTCAGGCCATTTATACTCCGCCATGGCTCATCCTCCTTTCTGCATCCGCGCCGCCTGCATCACCGCGGCTTGAATGCCCACGTATGTACCGCAGCGACAGAGATTGCCGCCGAGTCCCTTCCGAATCTCCTCCGGCGTCGGATTGGGGTGCCGGTCGAGAAATGCTTTGCAGGCGACGACAAACCCCGGCGTGCAGAAGCCACATTGCAGGGCGTCATTATCCACGAAGGCCTGCTGAATCGGATGCAAGCTGCCGGCTGCTGCCAATCCCTCGACGGTGGTGATGGCGTGGCTCTGAGCTTCGATGGCCAGGATGGAACACGCATAAACCGCCTTGCCGTCGAGCAGCACCGTGCAGGCTCCGCAGGTCCCCCGATCGCATACCCGTTTGGCCCCGGTCAGATCGAACTCCTGACGCAAGGCATCGAGCAAGGTCACCCGTGGTTCCAACTCCGCCGTGAATTTTTTACCGTTAATGGTGAACGTCATCGGGACCTTCCCCGGTCCCTGAAGGGCAACGGGAGCGCCCGCGACGCGGATAATGCGGGTCCCCATCACCAGAGGAACCGAGAAGGAAATTCCCGACACCTTCAAGAAATCGCGTCGAGAGATCCCGACGCTCTCCTTGCGAATCCGATCATCGTCGCGCATCGTCCACTCCTTTCCGCCAAGTGGCCCGCGAAACCTTTAGCGGTCCGGCACCGCCACTTCGCGCAACTCAAGTGGAGCCCCGCAGCAGGGACAGCGTCCGGGAACCGGTTCCGTGATGCTGCAGGTCTCACACACGTAGGACAACTCAAACTTCCGTCCGTCGCGCAGCCAAAAAACGCGAATGAGTTCCAACTCTCCCGCGGGATGCTGGACTGCCAAAATCTCCAGCTCTCGCCGACGTATCCTCTCATCGCGGAAGAGGGCGACCGCACGATCCCCCGAACGAAACCCATAGACGCGCCCCTCGGTCGTCCTGAAAATAAACTGATGAGGGGCAGACGCACCGGGCTTTTCCTCCACATGCCCTCGAACGATGATGCGTCCGCTCGAGGGAGAGGTCATCTGAGTCATGAAACCGGGAGTCGAAAAGACACTCAGGATGAGGAGTACGATCCCCCAGGACATTAGCCAGCGGAAGGGCCATACCGATCCGGCCGTCCCGTTGGTCCTTTCGCTCGCTAAACGCACGATATCCTCTCCCCGGTGCGTGTCAGAGTGCGGGGCCAATACTATCAGAGGCCCGAAAGATATGTCAACGCATCACCTTTCGGATGTCGCCGAGCGTGAGATAGCCGATGATGAATCCCTGATCATCGAGAACGGCCGCTGACCCGATGCCGTTCTCGCTGAGAGTGAGATGGGCTGTCACCAGTGACGTGTGAGGGAAAAGGAAGAGTCGCGGATTGACCGGCTGCATCACATCCCAGACTTTCAGCGTCGGCCAGCGATCGCGGGAAATGCTTTCGAGTCTCTTCAGCGCCAGGATGCCATGAAGCCGACCGTCCGGGGACACGGGAAAGGTCAGGCTGCGACAGTGGGGGAGAATATGATCCACCACCTCCTGAACTGTTAAATCCGGTCGGAGCCGGGTCGGCGGTTCAGTCATCACATCGGCCACAGTCAGTTGCTGAAGCGATTGCATGGCGCGCAGATGGCTCAGGCTCTGGGCGGCGGCGTCCTTGAGAAAGATCCCGATGAGAATGGCCCACGATCCGGCGAAAATATCGGCGCCGGTCTCGGCCCGCAAGCACCAGTAGATTCCTAATACCAGCAGCGTGTAGGCAATGGCCTGCCCCGACCGAACCGCCCAACGACTGGCCTCCCAGGGGTCACCGCGAAGATGCCACATCAGCGCGCGGAACACGCGCCCTCCATCCAGCGGAAATCCCGGAAGCAAATTAAAGAGGGCCAGGATGAGATTGGACAACGCCAGATAGTTGGTAATAAGCGCCCCCGGACGCGAGTCGAAGACGTAGATGCTCATCTGATTGAGAACGAAGAAGAGAACGGCGTAGAGGAAACTCGTTCCCGGTCCCGCGATGGCAATGCGCAATTCGGCTCCCGGCGACGTGACATCCCGCTCGAATCGCGCCAGGCCCCCAAACAGATGCAACGTGATGTCACGAATCCGAATCCCTTCGGCTCGCGCCACCAGCGCATGACCGATTTCATGTCCGAGAACGGACAGAAACAGGAGAATCGTGGCTGCCGAACCGAGAATCCAGTATTCGACCGGACGAAGATGATGAAGATGGCGCGGCAGATAAAGCGCCGACATCGCAAACAAATGGAGGATGAAGATCGGGAACCAGCCGTAGCTCAGCCGGATGGGAATATCGAAGAGTCGCGCCACTGTGATCGGTTTGAGCCGCACGGTTGACGTTCGATCTTACACCGAGCCGCTTGCCGGAGGGGAAGTCCTCCGCCGTTATGTTCCGGCGGCGGTCGCGACCACCATCACGGAGTCCGCACGCGGCCGTTGCCCGGCGGTCGCGCGGGGATCGCTTCTCCGGAGTCAGCGGCCGAAGCCGATCCGTTTGGTCCCGGCTTGAGCCCCAGCCGGCGGAGCGCGAGAGCCGTGGGATAGCCCGTGATATCGAGATTCTCCGCCTGTTGAAAGCGTTTCATCGCGTTCACCGTTTCGGCGTCATAAACTCCTGAGGGCGGGCCTTCGAGGTAGCCTCGCGCAATTAGCGCATTCTGAATCTCCAGCACCCTCTCGCGGGGAATTCGCGCTCCCGGCACAATCGCCACCCGACGCGCGCGACGACTACGCGCGGACCGAGGCGATGATCGGGACGATTTTCCCTTCGGCGTCGCCACACGACGCAGGGTTGACTTCTTGGCCTTTTGTGACGACGGAAGGGGTCGAGACTCCATAACCGGTACCAGAAGAGCGAGCACAAGCATCACACCTATCACCCTGGCGAGCGTTCTTCTTCTCATCGCACCACCTCCCACCGACCAATGCGTTTCCTCCCGCCGCGGCGCAATCAGGACGACGAACGAATCGGTTAGGGCACCGTGCCGGAGAGAATATCCCGGGATGGTCCCCGGGACCGACTCGGACGAGCGATGACGATCACCACATCATCGCCCGATTTCAACCCGTCAAATGCACGCTTGAACTCATCGGGTCCGGTGATCTCCCGACGATTCATCGTGAGAATGACATCACCGGGAAGCAGGCCGATTTCTTCGGCGAAACTTCCCTCCTCGACTTCGGAGACGAGCGCCCCTTTCGCTTCCTGAAGGTTGAGAGATCGAGCGACGTGCGGAGTGACCGATTCCAGTCGCGCCCCGAAGCTGGGCTTGACCCTGGGTTCATCCTTTCCTCGTCCCCCTTCCTCTCCGGGCGCTGGGGGAGTCGTGCCGGATTCCCCTCGTTGAGCGATGGAGGGGCGCATCCCCAGCTTCACGCTGGTGACGTATTCCTTGCCGTCTCGAATGTAGGTGAGCCGAACGGTGCGCCCGGCCTCCGTGCCGGCGACCCGTCGGGTGAGATCCCGACTATCCTGAACGGGTTGGCCTTCAAAGGCGATGATGATGTCGCCGGTGCGCAGGCCCGCTTGCCCCGCCGGACTGTCATCGCCGATGACATTCTGAACGAGAGCGCCTCGAGGCTCCTTCATCCCGTTGAGTCGCGCCACCTGCGGCGTCACCGGCTTGAGCCACACACCGAGATAGCCGCGTGTGACCCGCCCGGTGCTGACCAATTGATTGTAAATCTCTACGGCCAGAGTTGACGGAAGAGCGAAGCCCACGCCGTTAAACGTTCCCGTGTTGGTGGGGATTTGCGTGTTAATTCCCACGACCTCGCCAAAGAGATTGATCAGCGGTCCGCCGGAATTTCCCGGATTAATCGCCGCGTCCGTCTGCAAGAATTTCTGGAACTGACTCAGCGGCCCATCGGTCACCCGATCTTTTGCGCTGATGATTCCCGCCGTCACCGTCTGTTCTAATCCGAAGGGGCTGCCAATGGCCAGGACCCAATCGCCCACTCGCAATCGGTCGGAATCGCCAAGCTTAGCGGCGGGCAACGGCTCGCTGGCAGAGATCTTGATGACGGCCAGATCCGTTTCGGGATCCGTCCCCACGACCTCGGGGATGAAAGTTCGACCGTCTCGCAGCTTGACGCGAATGGTCGTGGCTCCTTCAATGACGTGGTTATTGGTGAGAATATAGCCCGATGGATCAACGATGACGCCCGAACCGGTCCCGCGCCGTATCCCATGAGGAGGCCGACCGAAGAAATCGAACACGTCACGACGACCTGAGCGACCGGATTCCGTCTCGATGTGAACGACCGCCGGTTCGACCATTCGAGCGACCTGGGCGAAAGCTTCTGACAGGGCCATGGCCGTGGCAATCGGTCCCGTGGCGACAGCTTCCGAACTGCTCACCTTGATGAGATGACCGCTCTGGCCGGCTGATGCTCCACCCGATACAACGACTCCGATGCCGATGCCCACGAGCAAAGTGACGACCAGAGCCACCGGCATCACCCAGGATCGCAAGCGCACTGCCGACGGCGTCTCCATCGGCACAACGACCGAACGCTCAGACATTCCCTCTTGTTCGTCCATGTCACCCTCCTACTCAGTGCTCCAGACGGCCATCATTATAACAGAACCCGCGCACGACCGGCACGCAATCCCTACGGACAATAAGGCGCCATCAGCAGCGCTCACCTCGCAAGAGAGGTCAAGGGTCGGAGCGAAGAAATTTCTCCCGCAATGCTTCCCCTCCCCCGCTTGCCCACCCGATCCTCACGGGCCTTTTTATGGATTAGCGAGTGATGGCAGGCGCGGCAGTAAAAATGAGAAATTGGCCGATTATCTGGGTGATCCGTAAGAAGGCATTATTCGCCCGGACTACCTCCCAACCGCTGCTTTTGAGAGCGAGGCGAAGGCTCGCCCGGCCACGAGTCGGTTCGGCTCGCGCTCCGTCGCTTCGATAGCTTGCCCCAGCCCCGCGAGTCCGGGAAAAACAGTTCGTTTGACGCTATCGCACATTTTCATCCACAATCACGCGGTGATGACAGGGGAATCGCCCATGAACGGGATATTCGCCACAAACGAGAAAAATCTGGCAGCGCCCGCCTGTCGCCAGCTCAAGCGGGCACGCTGGAAGCGTGCGCTCCCAGGGTATTTTCAGGGGAGGTCACGGTCATGAAAATCTCGGTCACGGTGATCACATTCAACGAGGAGGATCGCATCGCCGATGCTCTCGAATCGGTCAGTTGGGCCGATGAGATCGTCGTGGTGGATGCCGGTAGCACCGATCGCACGAGGGAGATCGCGCGCCGGTATACGGATCGCGTTCTCATTCACCCCTGGTCGGGATATGCGGCCCAGAAACAGTACGCCGATTCTCAAGCGTCGCATGAGTGGATCTTCTCCCTCGATGCCGATGAGCGCGTGTCACCGGCGCTGCGCCGTTCGATCGAGGCGGTGAAGCGCGAGGGCCCCCAGCATGATGGTTATCGGGTGGCTCGCCGCGCCTGGTATCTGGGGCGCTGGATCGCACATGGCGGCTGGTATCCCGACTATCAACTGCGGCTTTATCGGCGAGATCGCGCCCGGTGGGTCGGAGACTTCGTCCACGAATCGGTGCGCGTCGAGGGCCGCGTCGGACGGCTCGACGGTGATCTCTGGCACCTCACCCGCCGCAGCCTCAGCGAACATCACGAAGTCCTCGGACGTTACACCACGCTCGCGGCAGAGCAGGACGCACAACGTGGCGTTCGCGTCGGCCTCGCACGACTGCTTTTTCAACCGGCGCTGACCTTCATCCGCAGCTATCTTCTCCGGCAGGGCTTTCGTGATGGTGTTCCCGGATTGATCATCGCCGGGTTTGCCGCCTACTACGTCTTTCTCAAATATGCCAAGCTCTGGGAGAAGCAAAATCTTCCTCAAGGATGGGGAACGCCTCCACCGCCTGAGTAACTTCCGAGCGCCGCCGCCCGCCCGGGCCCGCGCGAAGACGGATCGGTCCGGTCCGATCTCACATCGGGTGCTGCCGAGAGACGTCGGAGATAAAATCGGCCACTGCTCGATTGAACGCCTCAGCTCGTTCGATGAAAAAGGCGTGGCCGCCCCGCTCGAAGATCGTCAGGCGGGCTCCGGGAATACGCGCGGCCAGACGTCGTGAATTCTCCGGGGGGATCAAAACATCTTCGGCGGCCGTGATGACGAGCGTGGGAGCTGTAATACGCGCCACGCGATCCTCCGCATTGAAGCTCATCACGGCCTGAACCTGACGCCGGAATGTTTCTTCCGACACGGGATGGGTGAGCCGCAACTGAATGACCATCTCAACGACATCGGGATGGGCAGCGATGAACTCGCGGGTGAAAGCGATCTCCTGCCCCTGGCGGATGCGCTCTTCACTGTTGATGTCGGCCGGGGAGAGGAAAAACTTCAACACCTCTGGCGACGCGGGAACATGATTGGGGCCGCCAAAACTCGTACAGGCCAGCACCAGCGATCGCACGCACGCCGGATGTCGCAAGGCGAGTTCCTGAGCGATGAACCCACCCATGGAAGCCCCGACGATGTGAGCCGACCCATAACCGAGGCCTTCAATCAAGGCAGCCGCATCGTCAGCGAGCATCTCGATGGTATAAGGAGCCTGACTGTCACCGGACGAACCGATCCCCCGGTTGTCGAAGACAATTGTCCGAAACTGCTGGGACAACGACGGAACCTGACGGAACCACACCCAGTGTCCCACGCCAAAACCGGCAATAAACAAAAGCGGTTCGCCCTTTCCCTGAACGTCATAGTAGATTTCCACATCGTTGACGGATATTCTCGGCATCAGTTTTTCCTCCGGGTCATCAGCATGGACTCATGGGCTCCTTTATCGGAGTCGGTCGGGGAGCGAGGACGGCTCCCGAGAGATGCTGGAGAAGGGAGCGCAAACCCTCCCCCCGTCGTCCGACGGCTGAAAGGTCCGCGCCACATTTTTTTCAAAGATCCCGGACCACACGGTGAGAGCAACTCGGTCCGATCAGTTGGAGGGTGGCGGTGTCGGTGGCTGTGGCGTCAGCTTGCGAATTCGATGATTGAAGGTATCGGCCAGGATGAGGTTCCCCTGAGGATCGAGCGCGAGCGCCGTGGGGAAATTGATCGTCGCGAGAGCCGCTCCCAACCCATCGCCACCGAATCCTGGCGTCCCCGAGCCGACGAACGTCGAGATATTGCCCGTCGCGTCCACCCGGCGAACGCGATGATTGGCCGAATCGGCGATGAAGACGTTCCCCTTTGCATCAGCGATGAGACCGAACGGGGTGTTGAGTTCCGCCGCTCCTGCCGCCCCGCCATCTCCGCTGAAAGCCGGAGTTCCCTTCCCCGCGAAGGTCGAGATCTTCATCGTGGAGAAATCAATCTTCCGAATTTTGTGATTGCCCGTGTCGGCGATGAGGAGATTTCCATCCTTATCGAAGGCCAGCGCCGCCGGCGTATGCAGTTGTGCTTTGTCCGCCGTATCGTCATCGCCGCCGGACCCCCGCTCGCCCGTTCCGGCCACAGTCGTGATGATTCCCGATGCATCAACCCGACGGACTCGATTGTTTCCCGCATCGGCAATATAGAGGGTGCCCATCGCGTCCACCGCCACGGCCAGGGGAAACCGGAGTTGCGCCCGCACCGCCGGTTGACCATCGCCGGAAAATCCCGGCGTGCCGTTGCCAGCGACCGTCGTGATTCGACCCCAGGGATCAATGCGCCGAATGCGATGATTATTGGTATCGGCGATGTAAAGGTTTCCCTGCGGGTCAAGCGCCAGTCCCCGAGGAAAATTCAATCGAGCTTCAATCGCAGGTCCTCCATCTCCACTGAAACCGGATTGCCCCGTCCCCGCAATGGTCGTGATCGTGAGAGTCGTTCCATCGGAGCCCTGCGACGCGACCACCTTCCGAATCCGATGATTGTTGGTATCGGCGATGTAGAGCGTTCCGGCGGAATCGCTGACGAGGCCGTAGGGGAGATTGAGAAGCGCTGCCGTGGCCGGCCCACCGTCGCCGAGCCCGCCGCCGGCTTCGGTGCGCACGATGGCGCTGGCATCGAGCGAGCGAATTCTCTGATTGCCTAAATCGGCGATCAGGAGCTTTCCGTCAGGCGCAAGGGCGAGCGCCGCCGGAGCGTTGAACTGTGCGGCGAGGGCCGGTTGGCCGTCTCCCCCCATGCCGCGAATACCGCTGCCGGCAACCGTTGTGATGATCCCCGAAGCATCAATCCGGCGAATGCGATTATTGCCCGTATCGGCGATGAGCAGGTTACCCAGGGTATCGAACAAAAGACCCAGCGGCGCATTCAACCCGGCAGCCGTCGCCGGTCCACCGTCTCCGGAGAAGATGGGGAAGCCCGTCCCGGCGACCGTCGTGATTTTTCCCGCCGAGACCCGGCGAATGCGATTGTTGCCCGTATCGGCGATGTAGAGATCACCGGTGCTCGACACGGCGACGGCAATGGGTGTGTTGAGCCGCGCTTTGGTCGCATCTTCGCCATCGCCGGCAAATCCTTTGATTCCGTCACCGGCGATCGTCGTAATTCTCAGCGTCCCATCAATCTGACGAATGCGGTGATTGCCCGTATCGGCGATGTAGATGTTGCCCGAGGCATCAACGGCGATTCCGCGCGGACCGTTCAACTGCGCATCTTTGGCCGGCCCTCCATCCCCGGCAAAACCGGACGGCCCTGATCCGGCGAGAGTGTTGATGACGACTTTGTCTTCCATCTTCTCCAGCCGGCGAATGCGATTGTTGCCCGTATCGGCGATGAGGAGATTGCCGTCCTTATCAAAGGCCAGCCCGCGCGGAAAGCGGAGCTGCGCCAGCTCGGGCGGGCCGCCATCACCGGAGAATCCCTCAACGCCCGTTCCCACCACCGTGGTGATGGTGCCGTTCGGATCAATCTTTCGCACGCGATGATTTTCGGTATCGGCGATGAAGATATTTCCCATCGCATCAACGGCGAGGGCCGACGGTCCGGCCAGACTCGCCACCCGCGCCGGAAGGCCATCCCCGATGCCTCCCCCCACGATCGTCGTGATGTTGAAGGTGGTCGGTTGCTCTTCCTGAGCCGAAATCGGACGCCGTCCCGACGCGAACACGATGAGACAAAAAATCACCGTCGTCGTCAGACTCGTTCTCACGAGTGATGCTCGATCACTCCTCATTGCTCACCCCTCCCCGTTCAGAGGCGAAATCCGAAGAGCACAAACACCGCTCCGTTATTGAATTTCGTGGCGGCGCTGGCATTGGGCGCACTGAGCAATAAATCCACACGGCCATCGGCATCCACGTCCCCGAAGGCGACGAAGGCCCCCAATTGATCGCTGGCGGCAGCGCCCAGGATAAAAGCATCCGGTTGAACCATCGCCTCACCGCCGACGTCGAGCGTCGTGCCGCTTGTGCGAAGACGCCCATCGAGGAAGATGTAGACCTCACCGGATTCAGCGCGTTCGTTCTTGTCACCATCAGCGGTGGGAGCACCGATGAGCAAATCCGGGAGCTGATTTCCGTTGACATCACCGACGGCGAGCGCCGTTCCCATTTCGTCTCCCGCTTCGGCGCCGAAGATGCGGACATCGGCCGCCGGACCCGCCTGACCGAGGACATCGCGGACCGCACCGGTCTTCATCTCCGCGCCGCCGAAAAAGATATAGACCTCGCCGGCGCTCGCCCGCTTGGCTTCCGGACCGTCGGCTTGAACGGCACCGACGATGACATCATCCGCGCCATCGCCGGTGACATCGGCCACCAGAAGGGTGAAGCCGAAGAGATCTTCCTTGACTCCTCCATAGAGGATGACATCCGCGCCCTGGGGTGTCGCCGATGCGAGGTCGCGCACGCCGCCGCGCCGAAGATCAGGACTGCCGAGAACGATGTAGACTTCGCCCGCATTCGTGCGTTCGGTGTTGGGCCCGTCACCCAGAGGGGCGCTGACGACGATGTCGGGGAGCCGATCTCCATTGACATCTCCGACGGCAACCTGAAATCCGAAGAATCCGAGAACGCTCGGCCCCAGGATCACCAGATCGGCGCCTTGAGGGGGACTTGCCGCCAGATCACGAAACTGGCCGCTGGTCATCGTGCGCCCGCCAAAGAGCGCATAGATGGTGCCTG
Source organism: Blastocatellia bacterium (assembly GCA_035573895.1). NCBI lineage: Bacteria > Pseudomonadati > Acidobacteriota > Blastocatellia > Blastocatellia bacterium. The sequence continues at coordinate 48,926 of DATLZR010000015.1, forward strand.
CCAGAAAGCGCGTCCCCTGGGGGGAAGCATTGGCCGAGGCCGCCACGATATCCTGAATGCCGTCGCCGGTGAGATCGGTCAGAGCCAGCGAGGAACCGAGATGATCTTCGGTTTCTGCGCCGAAGATGATGAGGTCGGCGCCGGGAGCCACGATACCGGCCATATCGCGGCGCGTTCCCGGCACGAGATGCGGCCCGCCATAAATGACGTAGATGCGCCCGGCGTGCGTCCGCGCATCCGGCAACCCCGCTGCTCGTGGGGCCCCGATAATGATGTCGGCAATTCCATCCCCCGTGACATCACCCGTCGCCAGAGATACGCCAAACCGATCATCGCTCTCCGCACCCACAATCACCACGTCGGCTCGCGCTGCCAGATCAACCGTACGACTGGTCGCCAGATCAATTCCTCCGAAGACGACGTAGACCGCCCCCACATCGAACCGGACGTTCACCGCATCGTTGGCCAGAGGCGCGGCAGCCACCACATCGGGCAACCCATCGCCGTTGACATCGGCGATGGAGACCCGAGCGAGTTGATCGCTGCTTATGGCCCCGGCAATCGTCAGGCTGACGGTGCCCGCCGTGGACAGGTCAATCTTTTTGGGCTGCGGCGCTTCCTGAGCCCGAACCGACAAAAACCGTGGTCCAGGCGAAAGGAGAACCAATAAAAACATCACCGGCAGCGTCCGAGCGACTCTCGCTCGACGCAGCTCCCGCAGGGGGAAGAGAGGGGTTACGTCTTGTCGTGGCATCTGACAAAATCTCCCGATCGTCCACCGGTCTTCTTCTCCAGTTGAAGATCGGTGATGGTCATGGTCTTATCAATCGCCTTACACATATCGTAGACGGTCAAGGCCGCGACGGCAGCGGCCATGAGGGCTTCCATCTCCACGCCGGTTGGCCCGGTCGTCGTCACCGACGAGAGGATGGCCACGCCATCATCCCGGAGCTGAAGCTCCACATCAACGTGCGTGAGCAGGAGCGGATGGCACAGAGGTATCAATTCGGCCGTCCGCTTGGCCGCCATGATTCCCGCCAGCCGGGCCGTTTCCAGGGGATCGCCTTTTGGTGTTCGGCCAGTGCGAATAGCCTGCACGGCCTCCGAAGACATGTGCACGAAGCCGCTGGCCTGCGCCGTGCGCACGGTGGGCGGTTTGGTCGTCACATCCACCATGCGGGCGCGACCTTCGGCATCAACGTGTGTCAGCTCACGGCGCATGATGTCCCCGGCAAAAGAAGCGTCCGGCAGATCGTCCCCTGTGAGAGCATCATGACCTCCTCCGGCACAACGATCAATGCATTGGCCGAGACGAAGGCGACGAAATCCGAGCTACCGCCCCAGCGCAGCGGGTGCACGCGGACCTCACCGGATTCAATCGTGAGCCGCCCCGGCAGATAACTCCGCCGATCAGGGGCGCGTCGCACATCGCCGAGGAGCCGGGCCTGGACAACGGGCAGAAATCGCTCACGCGCTCCCATCATCTGCCGCAGCGCCGGATAAACGAAGAGCAAAAACGTCACCGCCACCGACACCGGGTTCCCCGGCAACGCGAAAACGGGTTTGCCTTCCAGAAGGGCAAACACCGTCGGCTTCCCCGGATGCACGCACACTTTCTCGAAGAAAATCGTCGCCCCCAGCCGACCCAGTGCCGCTTTCACCAGGTCATAATTGCCCATCGAAACGCCGCCGGTGAGGACGAGAACATCTACTTCTCGGAGAGCACGGGCGATGATTTCCGCCGTAATTCTCTCATCGTCAACGACCATGCCGAAGCATCGCGGGCACGCTCCGGCGAGTTGAACATACGCGGCGACGGAGAAACTGTTACTGTCACGAATCTGGGAGGGGGAGGGCACGACATCAACGGGAACAAGTTCGGATCCCGTCGAGATGATGCCCACCACCGGGCGACGAGCCACCGTGACGCGAGCGCAGCCGAAGGAAGCGAGCACGGCCATCTCGGGCGGGCCGATCACCGTTCCCGATCGGAGAACGACATCACCCCGCCGCGCTTCGCTGCCCCGCGAGGTCACATTCTCACCGACGCGCACGGGCTGCCGAATCGTCACCCAGGATTCATTGGCGTCGCACGCTTCGATCTTTTGCACGGCATCGGCTCCAGCAGGCAGAGGAGCACCCGTCATGATCCGCACGGCCTCGCCGGAATTGACCGTCCCGGTGAAGGATGAACCCGCCGCCACTTCGCCGATGATGCGCAATCGAGCGGGAACCGTGGTCGCGTCAGCAGCCCGAAGGGCAAAACCATCCATCCGCGCGCGATCAAACGGCGGCATGTCAATATCTGCGACGACATCCTGAGCGAGCACCCGGCCCGAGGCCTCGCCAAGCGGAATTTCCTCGAGCGAGTGCGTCATGATCTTCTCCGAGATGATCGCCTGCGCCGCCTCAACGGAGATCATGGCCGAAACCATAGCAAATCAAGCGGGTCACAGCAAGTCAGACGGCCGTGCCCGCTTCCCCTGCCGTTGCGCCGATCGCGCTCATCGTGTCTCCGTTTCAGCACTCGCGTCATCCGAAGCCCGCCCGGGATAAGAGCTGACGGGCTTTCTTTCGATGGGCCTGGACGATCAGGGGGAGATCAATTGTCAGAAGTTGCCCTTCGGAAACGACGCGACGTCCGTTGATGATGAGCGTCTCCACCGGAGTGGGATGACACAGGACCAATGCCGCCACCGGATCGGCCGCTCCCGAATACTCCAGGCGATTGAGGGAGAAAACCGCCACATCCGCGACGTTGCCCGGCACGAGCCGCCCGATGTCGTCACGGCCGAGGCAGCGCGCGCCACCCACCGTGGCCAGCCAGAGGGCCTCGTGGATGGTCATGGCTTTGGCTCCATAACCCAGACGGGCGAGCAACACGGCCTGCCGGACTTCGGCCAGCATGTTCGAGGAATCATTCGAGGCGCTGCCGTCCACACCGAGCCCGACGGGACATCCCGCGTGACGAAGCTCCTTCACACGGCAGAGCCCGGAGCCAAGACGCATGTTCGACGTCGGACAGTGGGCAATGCCCACGCCCGCCCGGCCTAATCGGAGAACCTCTTCATCGGTGAAGTGAATCCCATGCGCCAGCCACACGTCCTCGCCCATCCACTCCAGCTTTTCCAGATAGTCGAGTGGTCGGCAGCCGAATCGTTTTTGGCAGTAGGTCTCTTCATCTTTGGTCTCGGCCAGGTGAGTGTGAAGACGAACCCCCAGGGCGCGGGCCAGTCGGGCGGTCTCGCGCATCAGCTGCGGGCTCACGTTAAACGGAGCACACGGAGCCAGAGCGACGCGCGTCATCGCCCCCGGGCGCGGATCGTGATAGGTCTCAACCACCCGCTGACAGTCCGCCAGAATGGTATCGTCATCTTCGACCACGGAATCGGGAGGAAGCCCGCCATCCTTCTGACCGAGACTCATCGAACCGCGCGTGGCGTGAAAGCGCATGCCGATCTCCCGCGCTGCTTCGATCTCCACATCAATGAGGCGCGTCCGCCCGCGCGGAAAGAGATAATGATGATCCGATGTCGTCGTGCATCCCGAGAGCAAGAGTTCGGCCATCGCCACAAGGGCGCTCAGACGAACGGCCTCCTCATCAATGTGAGCCCAGACGGGATACTGGCTCACCAGCCACTCGAATAAGCCCGCATTGAGCGCCGGAGGAAAGGCTCGCGTCAGCGTTTGGAAGAAATGGTGATGGACATTGATCAATCCTGGCGTAACGACCCTGTCCCGGGCGTCAATCACCTCGTCATCCTCGGTCAGGGCGACGTCTCCCTGGCCAACCGCGCGAATCCACCCCTCCTCGATGACCAGGTAGCCATCGTGAATCACCTCGCGCCCCGGTTCCATTGTCACCAGAGCCTGCGCGTGGCGAATCACAAGCCTGCGATGTCCGCCGGGCATCGTGTCACCTCAGGAAATACTCAAGAGCCACCATACCAAGAAAAACCCTGACGCGCCACCAGCGGAGCCGGAATTTCCCGCCGCGCTGGTATCAGCGCCCTCCCATCGCGGCAGATCCCCCCACCAGCAATGGAGCCCGTGCTGCGAAAAACGAGGGCAAAGGCGCAGCGCATAACCCCGGCGATGGCACGGCCTTTCTTCGCCTCTTTCGAGGCACGAAGATGGGCTGGGGCCGACTCTCTTCGGCCCGCCGTTTCGGGTGTCTGAGAGCAACATCGAGATTCTGGAAGATCAACATCGGAGCGAGCGATGGAGCGGGTGGCTATTGCTTGAGCGCCGCTCCCACAGCAATCAGGATCGGATCCCAGACGGGAGCGAAGGGAGGAGCGTAACTCAGATCGAGATAGGCCATCTGTTCCAGCGTCAAGCGCGCGTGAAGGGCGGTGGCGAAAACATCAATGCGCTTGGCCGCTCCCTCCCGACCGACGATCTGCGCCCCCAAAACCCGATGGCTCTCTTCATCAAAGACAAGCGCGATCGTCAGCGGCGCGGCTCCGGGATAATATCCGGCGCGCGAGGACGCCGTCACCGTGACGGACCTCGCCTTGAAGCCGCTTTTTTGTGCCTCGGCCAGAGACAATCCCGTTCGCGCCACTTCCAGATCGAAGACCTTCACCACGGCCGTTCCCACGACGCCGGGAAACGTCGCTCGCCGACCGGCGACATTGTCCCCCGCGACCTTCCCCTGCTTATTTGCCGCCGGACCGAGAGGTATCCAGGTGGGCCGTCCCGTCACCAGATGTTTTGTCTCCGAGCAATCGCCGACGGCGTAGACGCCGATGACGTTTGTCTCCTGGCGGTCATCAACGGCGATGGCTCCCGTCGGCCCCAGCGCGATTCCCGCCTCGCGGGCGAGATCCACATTGGGACGAATTCCGACACCAATCACCACAAGATCGGTTTCGATGCGCTCTCCCTGTGAGGTGATAACCTGTCGCACACGTTGCGCGGCATCGCCGTCGAAAGCGAGCGCTTTCGTCGCTAACAGTAACCGCACCCCTTTGGCCGCCAGCTCCTCCTCGATGAGTCGGCTCACGTCCGGTTCCGTCAACCCGCCGAGCACGCGGTCGAGCGCCTCGATGAGCGTCACCCGAAGACCTCGCGCCACCAGCGCCTCGGCCATTTCCAGGCCGATATATCCCGCTCCCAGAATCACCGCTCGCCGGGGCTGCTCCCGAACGAGCATCTCCTGAAGGCGCAGGCCATCGGTCAGACTGCGGAGCACGAAAATATTTTGCAGCTCGATGCCGGGCAGCGGCGGACGGAGGGGAACGGCCCCCGTCGCAATGACGAGGCGATCATAGCCAATTTTGCTCGTCTCACCCGTCTCCCGGTCACGCGCGATCACCACACGTTCGCCCGGGCGAATCTCGACGGCTTCCGTGCGGGTGCGCACGTCAATGCCACGCTGCTGGCGAAAATAGTCCGGCGTGTAGACGATGAGTTGTTGATAATCGGGAACCACGCCGGCGATCCAGTACGGCAGGCCGCAGGCTCCGTAGGAAACGAAGCGATCCCGTTCCAGCACGATGACGTCGAGATCGGGATTCACTCGCTTCGCTCGCGTCGCCGCCGACATGCCTCCGGCGACGCCGCCGATGACCAGAATCCGCCCATCTGATCGGGATCTCGTCATAGGGAGAGATGTCCTCACTCGCGACCGGGTTCTCCCAGCAGGTGGCGATCGAAGGGTGCGGGCAGGAGGTCACGGAGGAGGTGCGTCTGCCGCTCGCCTCGCAAATTGGCGACGATCACCACCAGATCGGGGGAGAATTCCCACAGCACCTGGCGACAGGCTCCGCAGGGAAACGTCAGCTCACCGGTGTCGGTGACGACGGCGAGTTTGCGAAAGTCGCGGATCCCTTCCGAGAGGGCCTTGAAGAGAGCGACGCGCTCGGCGCAGATAGTCAGGCCGTAACTGGCATTCTCGACGTTGCAGCCGGTGATGACACGCCCCGACGCCGCCAGCACCGCTGCTCCCACGGCAAACCCGGAGTAGGGCGCATAGGCTCTCTGCCGGGCGTGCATGGCCTGTTCGATCAGTTCGTCATCAGTCATCGGTTTGCCTTCGCACTCCCTCGCCACCGAATGCTTCGGCCGTCGCCTCCCCATGGTTTTTCTCATCGCCGCGCGTCCTCGACCAGATGCCCCGCGCTCACCGCTGCCAGGTGAGACTTGATTTTCTCGATGATGAGATCAATGCCCACCTCGTTGTAACCGCCTTCGGGGATGATGATGTCAGCATAGCGTTTGCTCGGCTCGACGAATTCCAAGTGCATGGGGCGCACGGTGCTGAGATATTGCTCGATGACTGACTCCACTGTGCGACCGCGCTCTTGAATATCGCGCACGAGCCGCCGAATGAACCGGATGTCGTCGGCTGTATCCACGTAAATCTTCAGGTCCATGAGCGAGCGCAACCGGGGATTTTCAAAAACGAGAATGCCTTCAACGAGGATGATCGGCCTGGGTTCGATGCGTCGGCGCTCGGGCGTGCGCGTATGGACGGTGAAGTCATAGACGGGTTGTTCGATGGGTCGTCCGGCCCGCAACTCCTCAATATGCGCGATGAGCAAATCGTTATCCAACGCATCGGGGTGATCGAAATTCATCCGATGGCGCTCAGCCAGCGGCAGATGGCTCAAATCCTTGTAATAGGAGTCCTGCTGGAGATAGACGACCTTATCCCGACCGACGGCATCGAGAATGCGCAGGGCGACGGTCGTTTTCCCCGAACCGGTACCACCACAGATTCCGATGATCATGCGAGTCTCACGACGATGCGCCGGAGCAATTCCGTCAGCATCGGCCCCACGCGTTCGGCGGCTTCCAGAACCTCCTCGTGATGGAGCGGGCGGTCCAGCACACCCGCTGCTGGATTTGTAATCACCGAGAGGCCGAGCACCTCAAGCCCCATCTGGCGGGCGACAATGACTTCGGGAACCGTTGACATTCCGACGGCGTCCGCGCCCAGCGTGCGGAGCATCCGAATCTCGGCAGGCGTTTCGTAGCTCGGTCCGCTCACTGCCACATAGACGCCTTCCTCCAGAGCGATTCCCGCCTCCTGCGCCGCTTCCCGCGCGATCTCACCGAGCGCCGCCGAATACGCAGAGGTCATATCGGGGAAGCGCGGCCCGAACCGCTCGTCGTTCGGTCCCCGGAGCGGATTGACTCCCATCAAATTGATATGGTCGCGGATCAACATGAGCGAGCCGGGCCGAAACTGCCGATTGATCCCCCCAGCCGCATTCGTCACGATCAATCGGCGCACCCCCAGCAGTCCCAGAACGCGCACGGGAAAGGTGACCTCGTTCAGATCGTACCCCTCGTAATAATGAAACCGGCCCTGCATCACTACCACCGGAACCCGGTCGAGAACGCCGAGGGCCAGTTGCCCGGCATGACCGATGACGGTCGCGCGCGGGAAATGAGGGATCTCACGGTAGGGGATGATCACGCGCTCGGCCAGACTATCGGCGAATGCGCCCAAGCCCGATCCCAGGATCACCGCCACCTTCACCTCCCGGTGACCCGATCGCTCCTTAATGACCCTGGCGGCTTCGCTCGCGCGCTCGTAAAGAGGAGCCGATGTGATGCTCTCGTGCGACATCTCCGGCATGCAGTCTTCTCAGCGATTGAACGGCAAAAGATACCTTATCGCAGCCGCCGGAGCCGGTCAATGAGGACTCCCCTGCCCGACTCACGTCCACGCGGCGTGATCGCGGTCACCTCCGGCTCGTACCAGCGGCAGGAACGTCGTCTCGCCCTCGGATGACGTTGGCCGCGCAAGAGGACGGCGCGTGATCAGCCCTGAAGCTGCGATAAATCCCTTAACACTTCCTCCGCGTGTTGATCCGGCTTGACCGAATCATAGACCCTGGCGATTGTTCCATCAGGGGCGATGAGGAAGGAGATCCGGTGCGTTCCCTGATATTGCCGCCCCATGAATTTCTTCGTTCCCCACGCGCCGTAGGCTTTCACGACCTCTTTCTTCTCATCGGCCAGAAGGGGGAATGGAAGTTTGTACTTGGTGGCGAATTTCTCATGGCTTTTGACGGAATCCACGCTCACGCCGAGGACCTCGGCGTTGCGAGCGCGGATCTCGGAGTAGACATCGCGGAAGGCGCAAGCTTCTTTGGTGCAGCCCGGCGTATCGTCTTTGGGATAGAAGTAGAGCAGCAGCCATCGCCCGCGATAGTCCGTCAGAGAGTGGATTTTTCCCGTTTGATCGGGCAGTGCGAAATTGGGTGCGGGGTCTCCGGGTTTCGGTTTCATCCTCCCTCCCTTGAAAGATGATCTCTCAACGGATGAAGGGCTCCAACGGATCACTCATCCGTTGGCACCTTTCATCCGCTGGCAAACGTATTTTCGTCGTGGCATGGGTGAGCACATGGACGATTCCTCGGAAAATGACCACGCATGGGCAGGGATCGTCTTATCCCTCCGCGCCCATCCGTGTTCATCCGTGGTGGGATTTGGAGTGCAGGCTCGTGCTCCCGCTGCGCCCTCGCAGGGGAGACATCTCTTCGACCGTCATGATGTTCATCGAACCAGAGCATCATAGCTAGCCCGAATTTCGCGTCGGTGCCGATCGTGGGTCTGTTCCAGTTCCAACGGCGAGGCGTATCCGAGGAACGTCGCCAGATCGGTCAGTGCCGAGCGGTTTGCCGGAAGCGTTTCCGTCGGGCGGTCGAACAACAGCCGCAGGGCATGATCGAGGCGGCGCAAAAACAAGTAGCCCGCGTAGAGCGCGCCATGATGGGCCTCCGAGAGGACCCCACGCGCCCGAAGATGATCCAGAAGGGGGAGCGTGCCGCGCTCGTCGGGTTCGCGGATTTGGTGGCGCAATTGCAGGTAGCGCGTGGCGAAGTAGACATCCATCATCCCGCCGGGACCGAACTTAAAATTCCGGATGGGCTGGGGTCCCCCTTTTTCCCGCTGGAGGCGGTCGCGCATCTCCCGAACATCGGCGACAAGTGACGTCGCGTCCGTCGGGCGCGGACGCAGGATGAGATCCTGCATTTCTTCATGCACCTGGCGGCCAAAGGCGGCATCTCCCGCCACGGGGAAGGCTTTGACGTAGGCGAGTCGTTCCCAGGTGGCCGCCCGCGCCTCCAGGTACTGGCGAAACGATGAGAGGGGATGAGCCAGAGGACTGCTCGTGCCGCCCGGCCGCAACCGAAGATCCACGCGATAGAGATACCCATCCTGCGTGATCGTCGAGAGAATGTGAATCACCAGAGCTACCAGCCGCGCGTAGGCTTCCTGTGGCTGGAGATCAGGAAATGGGCTGGCGCAGCTATCATCGTAGACGACGATCACATCCAGGTCCGACCCGTAATCAACTCCATGATGTCCGAGTCGTCCGAGACCGAGCACGGTGAAGACCGGCGCGTGTCCGCTTCGACCATAGCGCCGCCAGAGGTCCTCCCGGGCGATCTCGAAAGCGATCTCCAGAGCCGCCGACGCCAGAGCCGATTGCTCCCGATTCACCTGCCGCAGCGTGGCCTGACCGGTGATGTCACGATAACCGATCGCCAGGATCTCCCGATACCATCGGCGACGGAGCACGCGCATGCACGCGGCCAGATCCGTCGGTCCCCCGGTCAGATCGTCCCGGAACCGACCAAGATAATAATCCCGGTCCCCCGGCGTGCTCTCGCTTTGCGTCGGCAAATGCTCGATGAGCATCGGGTTGGCGATGAGAATCTGCGAGAAGAAGTGACTGACGCCGAAAACCTGGAGCAAAGCGGGAAGCAGCGTCGGGATCTCCTCGGCCAGTCGCCGCCTGGTGTCGGGCAGAACCGTTGCGGCCAACGACTCTGCATAAGCGCTGAGGGTATTCACCGCCCGTTGAGGATTGAGTGCTCGCTCCAATCCCGTCGCAATGGCAGTGCGCCAGCGGTCGTGCTGCTTGTGGTGCCGCGGGAAGACAACGGCCAGGGCGTCCAGTGCCCGACGGATCAGCGCCTCTTCTGGTTTCTCCTCCTCCGTCGGCCCGGGTGGGAGATCATGCGGTTGAAACGAGGTCGGAATTCCTGCCCGTGCATCGCGCGCCGACAGGACTTTCTCCTGAAAGACGGCATCGAAGATCGCCGCCACGTTCTGCCGATGCCGTTGAAGATCATCGAGAAATCGAGTCGCTTCATCCCCACCATTGTATCCCATGCGACGGGCCAGCAGCCGAACCTTCTCCGCTTCGGAAGGAACGGTATGGGTTCTCACCCCGTGCTCCATCTGAAGACGGTGCTCGACCGTGCGCAAGAAGGTATAGGCTTCGGACAGCAGCACGCGATCAGTATCGCTGAGAATCCCTTTATCGGCCAGCCGTTGAAGACCGATGAGGATCTGCGGATGACGGACCCAGGGATCGGCCGCTCCATAGAAGAGCTGAAGGGCCTGGACGATGAATTCAATCTCACGAATGCCGCCGCGACCGAGCTTGACGTCAATGCCCTTGCCCGAGGCTTCGACCTCGTGATCAATTTTCTCCTTGGACCAACGGATGGCATCGAGGATCTGGTCGAGGGGTTCGGCGCGATAGATCGCATGGCGCACCGCTTCGAGGAAGCGCGCGACGAGCGCGTGGCTGCCCGCCGCCGCCCGCGCGCGAATGAGCGCCTGTCGCTCCCAGAGATGGGCCTGTCGGTGATAGTACGCGACGGCTTCGTCGAGCGAGACTACGAGATCGCCTTCTCGCCCGCGTGGCCGCAGGCGCAGATCAATCCGATAGACAGCGCCGTCGTCGCCCACACCGCTCACGGTTCGCGTGATGCGTTCGGCCAGCTTGGTGAAGAACTCCTTGTTGGTGATCTCCCCACCGGATGTGACCCCGTTGTGAGAATAGAGGTAGAGCAGATCAATATCGGAGGCATAGTTCAGCTCCTGACTCCCCAGTTTCCCCAGGGCGACAATGGCGAAATCGGCCTCGTTGATCCGCCCGCGAGAATCACGAACCTGAGGTCGGCCATAACGGTTCAGCAAATCGCGCACGCTGTACCAGAGCGCGTGCTGTAGGATCACATCGGCCAGATTGGACAGCTCCAGCGTCGTCTCCGTCAGCGTAGCCAGCCGCAAACAATCGCGCAAATAAATGCGCAGCCACTCGCGCCGTTTGAATCCGGCCAGCACGCTCTGCTCGTTCATTTCCGAGTGAACGGCTGCGAACCGGGCAAGCTCTTCAAACAGCTCTTCCTTCGACTTGATGCGTTCGATGTCCTTCTCGCGCTCGAGCCAGGCGATGTAGTCCCGGCGGGTCAGTATGGTCTCCCCGAGAAAAGGGCTGTGCGTCGCCAGCACGAGAAGATGCGCCAGGAGCGAGGGATTTTTTCGATATCGGGCGACATCCTCCGGGTGCGCTGCCCTCAGGCGCTCCAGAAAAGCGCGAGCGCCTTCCGGCGAGGGCAGCCCGGCGATGAAATTCTCCGACAGACGAGGCATCGCTGTCTCTCAGGGGAACCAAACTATCACACTTTTGGCGGCCCTTTCAAATCGCCGCTGCTCCAGCCATTGTCGGTCTCCGGAACGAGGGTCCGGGCGCTCCCCTGCTACCGATATCGGTCGCTTCCCAAATGACAACAATCGGTGTAGTCTGTTGCTGTCATGACCGAAGATGTTCGGGTGATCACCGTCAATGCCACGGAGGTCGGCGAGCGGCTCGATCAGTATCTCGCGCGAAAAGTCCTCACGCTCAGCCGCACGCGCCTGAAAAACCTCATCGCTGACCAGAGCGTGCTGGTGAACGATCAGCCGGTGAAACCGAGCTATCGCGTTCGTTCGGGAGACATCATTGAAATCGAGCTTCCGCCGCCTCCCGTCCTGGAGTTGATTCCGGAGCCGCTACCTCTGGACATCGTTTACGAAGACGATGACCTGATCGTCATCAACAAGCCAGCGGGCATGGTTGTTCATCCGGGCGCGGGTGTGAACCGGGGGACGCTGGCCAATGCTCTCGCTTACTACTTCCAACAGCTTCCCCGGGCCGGCGGGGGAATCCGTCCGGGAATCGTTCACCGGCTCGATAAAGAGACATCGGGGTTGATGGTCGTCGCGAAAAGCGATCTCGCTCACGAGCGATTAGCCGAACAGTTGCAGCACCGTCAGGTTCAGAAGCTCTATCAGGCTCTGGTCATCGGCCAGGTGGGACCCGTCGGGCATCGGGGGCGGGTGGATCAACCCATTGGCCGTCATCCCAGACACCGCACGATGATGGCCGTGCGACCCCGGGGAAAAGGTCGTGAGGCTCTCACCCTTTATCGGGTGGTGGAGCTGATCGGCGAGTTCTCCCTGCTGGAGATCGAGATCAAGACCGGGCGCACCCATCAGATTCGCGTGCATATGGCCTGGTTGGGATTCCCCGTCGTCGGCGATGCCGTCTATGGACGAGATCGGCTGACCCGAATCAAGTCGCCGGAGGTGCGACGAGCCGTTGACGCTCTTGGCCGCCATTTTCTTCACGCGACCCGACTGCACTTCGCTCATCCCCGCACTGGCGCTCCCCTCGAATTCGCATCTCCTTTGCCGAGAGAGCTGGAAACCTTTCTCGCTTATCTTCGAGAACACGCCTGCTCACGGCCTCAGGTCGTACCGGGCATGAGGACCTGATCCGACCAGAGGAGCACCTCGCTCGATCTGCACTCCTTAATATCGCACGCTCCCCAGCACGAGGAAAACATAGAGGTAGAAAAAGACGACGATGAAAATCCAGGTAACAAGATCAAGAGCGATCCCCGCCTTCAACATATCGCGCAGACTCACCCGGTGAGTGGCGTACACCAGGGCATTCGGCGGAGTGGCCACCGGGAGCATGAAGGCCATTGAAGCCGCAAAGGTAGCGGGAATCGCCAGCGATGCGGCATCAACGCCCAGGCCCGACGAGATGGAGATCAAAATCGGCACCATCATTGTGGTGACGGCTGTATTGGAGGTCACTTCGGTCAACAACTCCATGAAGATCACGACGATGATGACGAGCACCAGAGGTGAAGGCCATCCGAAGAGATTGATGAATCCGGACGCGAGAACCTGCGCCAGCCCGGTCTTAAACATCGCATCCGAAAGCGCAAGTCCTCCGCCAAAAAGAAGGAGCGTTCCCCAATCAACGTATCGGGCGTCGCTCCAATCGAGGACGAACTGTCGCTTCGACCAGTCCACCGGACTGAGAAAGAGAATCAAAGCCGCGAACAACGCAATGATGTATTCGTCGAACCAGGCCAGCCGCTGCCCCAGGCCAGGAACGTAGGGCCATAGGGGATTCGTCGTCCAGAGAATGACGGCCACGAGGAATCCCGCGAGCGTCAACTTCTCCCCTCGGGACAACGGTCCCAGCTCTCGCTTCTCTCGTTCCAGAAGAGACCGAACATCCGGCCCGAGCGTGATATCGAAGGGGAAAACGAGACGCAGTACCAACCAGGCCAGCGGGAGGCAGAGAAAAACGAAAGGCGCACCAAAAGCCATCCAGCGAAGAAAGCTGATGTCGGCAAGTCCTGCGGCCCGTAAAATCGAAACGGCGATTCCGTTGGGCGGCGTTCCGATGATCGTTCCCACCCCTCCAATGGATGCGGCGTAGGCGATGCCGAGCAGTAACGCCCGAGCAAACGACGATCGGTGATGACCGACATTGAGCCGCGCGAGAATCCCCAATCCGATGGGGAGCATCATCGCCGTGGTGGCCGTGTTGGAGACCCACATCGAGACGAGGGCCGAGGCCAGCATCATCCCCGCGAGAATGCGACCCGGACTTTCGGCCACCCCGGGCCGGGTCAAGACCCAGAGGGCGATGCGCCTGTCCAGCCCCCATTTCTGCATCCCACCGGCAATCAAAAACCCGGCGAAGAAAAGGAAGATCACCGGATTGGCATAGTGGGCCAGCACATTCCTCCCGTTCAGCTCAACGAAACGCCCGTCCTGAAATCCATAGGTGTGGAAAAGCGGCAGGAGAATTCCGGGCAGAAGCGACGTCACCGGAATGGGAACAGCTTCGCTGATCCACCAGATGATCATCAACAACATCAGCGCCAGCGTCACCTTGAGACTGAACACAAGCTGCATGACCTCCGGCGTCACCTGCGACACACCGAGCTGTGCCTGAGCGAATTGCACAAAAGCTCCCGGTGGGGGAAGCACAATCACGAGAAGAAAAACCAACGGTCCGAGAAAGAATCCCAGACCCGACCGTATGCGCTCAAACCGCATTTCGCTCGCTGATTTCTCCGGCTCCAGGACCGGTGTCGGATTCTCCTTTGGCAACATGGCGGCAAATTGTATGAATCCCTTCCGGTCAAGTCAAAACAATGACGGCCGTTCACCCTAAGGGAGATGCGCTATAGCCCCGGTCAAGGAGAGGGCAGCGATGAAAAACGGCAGAATGAATCAGACCGGCAAAACGAGTCCAGGCAATGAATCCGTAGCGCCGGAGGAGGTCGTCTGAGGTCCTCCGCCATCCCGGTGTGCGTCTTTGGCCGTACTCGCCCCACAGGAACCGCATCATCGAGAGTTCGCCTGATCCAGAGCGCGTAGTGCAAAAGGCAACCCGTATGCATGAGTCCAGCCGAACACGCGGAGCCCATTGGTCAAACTCCAGAGGGGACGGCTGCCGTCCGGATTCCGGGGGAGATGACTGACTCTCTCCAGGGCCTGAAACAGCTCCCGTTGAGTCCACGAACCGGTGATGGGTCGAGGCAGCTCATCGGTCTTCATCACTTCGATTCGCCTCTTGATCTCGTCGAGAAAGCTCGCGTCGCCGGTCAGATCGTAGCCGATAACAAGACTGTGAAGCGAAGCGAGATATGATTCCAGGCGGTGGCCGAGCACCGGAACATCGCGCACCCGGCGGGCGTGACGAATGAGCGCCGCCCGAACTCTCCTGTCGCCCGTCAGTTCCAGATATTTAGCCAGTCCGAGACTGACGTAGACCTGGGCATAGCCGTAGCGATCCATGACAAGGCTATCGCCCTGCTCCCGTTGTTGCAGCCGCAGCATCCGATCAATTCGATCGTCGAGTTCTCGCCGGTAGCGATCGTCCTTAGTGGCATCCCAGACTTCGACCAGATTCCACACCGACAGATAGAGTCGGCGTCCGGTCAGATCGTGTTCCCCCCAGATGCGCTTGAGATAGGTTTCCGCCGTTTGAATGGCGACCTCTAAGCCCCGGTGATCCGCCGTCAGGTAATAGTCGGCCAGCCAGCCGGCCACCCAGACATGAGCGCTCAGCGCCCGCGACCAATGCTGCATGCCATGACGCCGACCGATGCCCAGATAGGGTGTGCCGCGCGGCAGGGTGAGCGTTTTCCAGTAGTCAATGGCCAGATTGGTATCACCATAGTATTTCGGATCCGTGGGCCAGTGAGTGTTGTCCACATCCATCGAATGGTGGCTCATCGCTTCCGCCGCCAGGGCGTAGCGACGATCCCCCGTGCGCAGGAACTGAAGCCAGACCATGAAATCAACAGCCGGTTCGTTGCACACCCAGAGGTCCCACTTCTCGCCGTCGAAGTTATATTTCCCATCGCCGAAATCGAACATGCCATACCAGGGCACCCAGCGCTGATTGAACAACCACCACTCGTACTTATAATCGAGCGCCCGTTCCCATGGCAGGAATTTCTCCGAGCGGGGGGCGAAACGGCCATAGACCAGACTCTCCGCATACCAGGAGGGATCGGCATGAACCACGGGAGGATCGAGGACGTAGCTCATGATGCCGGCGATCTCCTGGGGCGAGACGGTGGCCCGATGGAAGGAGAAAATCAACTCGCTCGTCTTCGCCGTTCCCTGCGCCCAATTTTCCACCGTGCCTTCAGCCCCGTCCTCGTACTCCAGATCGCTCGACCAGCGAGCAAAACTCATCGGCTCGACGCGAGGCGACCACAAGAACGCCGTGACGCGATGGGACGGGGGCTCCAGGCGAATTTCCTTGGGATACTCTTCCAGGAAATGACGGATGCCGACGGCCATGCCCCAACGGTCATCAGAGACGGTGAACCAGCCCTCCGCCCGCTCCGCGGTTACGAGAGGGTGATCATCGGCCAGAAGATGGGCGAAGAATCCTTCGAGCCGTTGGTCGGGAGAGGATTGGGGCACCGGGGGCAGGCGCGTCGGTTTCGGCCCCGATTGCACGAGGGAGATGCTTCGCTCATCGGCCACGTCACGCGTCACAGGACGAGATCGCCCTTCTTCCCACCAGCGACCTTCGCGATACGCGGTGAGGACGCGCCGTCGCCCCATCAGTCTCAGATCGAGCGCCAGTCCTGCCGCAGCAATACGGTCGTTCGGCTGCATCCAGCCGGGGTCACCCGCTTCCTCGGCGGCGATCTTCTCGGCCTGTGTCGCGATGTGTGCGTGCTCGCCCTCACGCCGCCGATGCTTGTCCGGAACGCCGGTGTAAATGAATGTGTGACGCACGCGAAGGTAGGATTTCCCGGCAAAAGCATCAATCCGCGTCACAAACGGAGCCGGATTGTTATCGGCGCGACCGTAGCGATACTCGCCCTCAATGCGGAGGATGGCATGCAGGGGTCCCGATCCCTTCTCCACTACCGTGCGCGTCACCACCGCCCGCGAGGGATCGAGTCCGGCGTCATCGAGCAGATCGAGGAACGATCCTCGCCCCGTCGGACTCTCCGCCACCACATCCGAGGCCTCGAATCCGTCACCCTCAAGGTCCAGTTCCACACGATTCAGGAATCCGCCCTCCCCCTTCCTGATGACGAAATGCAGCGGCCCCGTCGTCACATCAACGAAACCACGTTCACCCTGGTTATTGATGACGGTCAGCCGTTGAGCAGGAGCGACCGACCGACGAACCCCTGCACCGTATTCCACCGTGTAGCGAGTGGATGATCCGGCGAAAAAGAAAATCCACAACCACTTGATGCTCGGATCGGCAGGCTCCCAGGTCGTGACTTCAGTCGTTTGACAGGGAATCTCCTGACCCTCCGGTGTCAGCAGGCGAACCTGATCGGGCGAGTGAAGCACTCCTCGGGGAAACGGAATTCCAAAAACAAGAGGCGCCCCCTCGCGCGAATGCTCGACATGGATGGTCAGACGGTGCACCTCTTGAGGGCGTGCACCGACAAGCGACAGCGACAGCTCTACAGCGAGGACTCCCGCACACCACACCTTGATGCTTGACAGCTTTGAAAACATGGAAAGATTATGCACAGGCTGACACGGGGCGTCAAAAATTCGCCCCATCAGAATCCACGCTTTGCGAAAGAATAACTCGCCGCAGGGCTTTTCGGCCCGCCGCCGATGGAGGACCTCCTGGACGGGACTCGTGCAGAGAGTGGCTTAAGTCCCTTCCTTTGATCCACTACATCGCTGCGTGTATCATAAGCCCTTGTGGCGCAGGGAATCACATCACGGCAGCGGGTGGCTCTGCTTTGACCTCTCACTTGTGATCGTGCTCAGAGTCGTTTGTTCTCCAGATGGAGATCTTCAAAAGCCCCCGATGATGGGAGTCGGACGGAGTATCCCGCAGCCCTACAAAGCGATATACCGGTCGGCCGGATGGGCTACACGGGTCTTTAACTGATCGGCAGAAAAAAGGAAGCGATCCGAAACACGCCTTCCAGGGACTCCGTGAGAGCGGCATTGAGCGCCTTCACCGAACGATTGGTGTCCAGCCCGCTCGGCAAGCAGGTCATGAAGATCGTTCTTTTTGGGAGCCACGCTAAGGGAACAGCCCGGCAATACAGCGATCTCGATGTCTTGATCGTCGCCAATAACGGGCAAGAGCTGTCAGATTTGATTGCCGACCTCGCCTTTGAGATTCAGATGGAGTATCAGGTCGGTCTCGAACCTATAACCATCTCTCTTGACGATCTGTTCCCTGTGCGATCGTACTTTGTCTTTAATGCCCTACGCCATGGACGGGAGGTGTACGCAGTGGCTCATGAAGAGCCGAAGAAAGAGGAGCGGAAGAACCTCATTGCTCTGACCGAGGAATATCTGACTGCCGCCGAACACGCGGCAGCCAGTGGGTATTGGAGACTGGCCGTAGATGCTGCTTATAATGCAGCGGAACTTGCCCTTAAGCCTCTCATCTTAAAACGGGGTGACGACTTTCCCGGTCCTCACGGGGGGCTTGTCAGCAGGTTTGGTGAGCTATACGTCAAACCGGGAATCTCTGAGAAAACGCTCGGGCCCAAGTTAAATCAAGCCCCGGAGAAACGAAACCAGGCGAGGTATAAATACCAGGCCATCATCAACCAGGATGATGCTCGCACCGTAATCGAGCTGGCCTGGAAATTGAAAGAGCTGGCGGAAAAAGAGCTTTCCGATTGAGAGCAGAGCAAGCCCTCCAAAGTCAGCACCCCGTTGCAAGCAGGGTCCCGGTTAGTAATCCCGTGTGACTACCGTTGCCCGGCTTTATCCCTAGAATCCATCTCAAATGGTGGGCCGTTCTCTCCAGAGGGGCTCCGAAAAGCGCGCAAGCAGCGCCCGATGGTAGCCGCACGATTTCAGCCTCGACTATGGGGAGAGAATACGGCCCAGTTTTAAAACGATCGCGGATTCTTTCCCCTTTGACCGGTTCAGGAGACATTTCTAAAATCACACATCGTGGCCGGACGAACTTGGGAACCAAGCGAGATCGAGCGCCCTCGATTCACCGTAATTGCGGGCAGCGGTTTTCGCCCGGAATTTTTCGATTTTGATCGAGGGATCCGGGTGGGAAATCTCGAACCCCATGAGCGCATCACCCAGATTCTCAAACGGGCCCTCGAATCGGCTTTCGGCCAAACCTTCACCACCGTGCGTTGGGGACGGGGCGTCTACTGGCAATGGATCGGATTCTTTCCTCAGGCCAATCGCTTGGCCAAACCTCTGTCACACCACGTCAGCTTTGGCTGCGCTAAATACTTCATCTCCCTGGAACGAGACGACAACTGTGTCAAAGCCGGAATGCAGGTTGAACGGGGATACCTTCGGGCCCCGCGCCAATACCCGGAATGCAGACTCCGTGAGGATTGGGATTGGCACCGGCTCCTCGCTCAGTTGAGATCGGGAAGCGAATTAGATCATCTCCTCCGTCAGCTCGTCACCGTGGATGGATTCCACATTTACGCCGGGGGCTGGCCCGACGGTGAGGAACTGACGGCTGCCCGATTCACCGGAGCGACGCAGGTGCGCCGATTACTTCTGTCAGCCCCTTCCACCCAATGGGGTGGATTTCAACTCTACTATCCAATGACCCAGAATGACGTTCGTTCGATGACCGGATACGAGATCGTCGAGTCCATCCTGGCTATCTTTGGTGAAGTCACTCCGGTTTTGAATCGCTGCATGCAAATTCGCCTCCAGCCGTGCTCCCGGCACGGAGGAGGCGACTGAACGCCATCCCAGGTTTCCAACCGTGTTGAGGACAGACGAAAGGATCCCCTTCCTCGCGCCTGGTTTGAGGCGAGGAAGGGAGAAGAGATAGCCCTCTCTCCCTCCTCGGGGAAACTTCGTCAAACCTCGCTATTCGACATCCGCCACAACCGTCTTGGCAGCTTGCACAACCGGAGCGAAGGCGTCCGGACTTACATTGGTGGCCGCGTAGACTGCCTTTTTCTTCCGGTAGACAATGACGGTGTTGGCGGCATTGAGGTCAACCTTGTATTTCTGGAGAGCGGGATCCTCGAGGCCTTTGGGGAGAACTGTGAGCGGAATGGTGATGTTTCGCTGAGCGGCCAGGGCTTCTAACCTCTCTTTCTTCTCCGGCCCGGCCACGAACACGACAAATCCACGAAGCCCACGATCCTGATGCTCCTTGACGAGACGATCAATTTGTTCGACCAACCTGGTCGAGGCCTCACTGTCGTCCTTGATGAAGGCCATGACGACAGGAGCCATGGCGTACCGTCAGACATAGCACAATTGTTTCCCCTTATTGGGGCCAGTGACGTCGAGAACATCGAAGGCCGGGGTCGAGTCCCCAACCTGGAAGGATGTCTTCGAATCCTGAGCGTGGCTGCGATAAGCAACATACCCCGCTCCAAGCAGCCCCACGCCCAGAGCAAAAGCGACAACCCTCTTCATAATTTTCTCTCCTCCCTGTCGAAAGTACTCACCGCCAGACGACGGTGGCGTTCCCACATAGAACCTCGCCCTTAATAGACGCAGGGACAATGATAGCGGTTACAGTCACATCTGTGAAGGCGCATTAAAGCCGTTGAGAGTTGCTCCGCTCAGGCTCTCTCGCAGAACCATCCGGGGAGCCATCCATTCAGGGGTGCCAGCATCCAGAGGGCAGGGGTAAAGCGATAAGGGAAATACGGCTCAATCTACCCTTTCGCTTCGGGCTACTCGCTATGGTCCATAGGATCTGTGGTTCTCCTAGAACCACTGCTTTACTCCAACCTGTGCATGATAAAATGGCCAAGGATGATCGGACGACAACAATGGGGCGCACTTATCCTCGCGGTCTTTCTTGCGCCGTATTTCCTGCACCTGGGGACTTCGGCGCTGTGGGATGCTAACGAAGCCTTTTACGTCGAGGGTCCCCGCGAAATGCTGGAATCAGGGGATTTACTCTCGCCCCGATTCAATTTCAGCCTCAAGCTCAACAAGCCGATTCTTCCCTATTGGGTGGTCCTGCCCACCTTTGCACTGTTCGGCGTCAGCGAATGGTCGGAAAGAGTTGTCATTGCAACCTGCATGGTCGTAACTATTCTGCTAACCTACGCCCTTGGCCGTCGTTTGTACGGTCACGGGGTGGGGCTGCTTGGAGCCATTGTGCTGGCATCAAGCGTCAAATTCCTGATTGTCGGTCGCCGCTCACTCATTGATGCTCTGCTGACGACACTACTTGTGGCGGCGCTCTATCTCCTCGTTCGTGGAGCGACGGAGCGGAAATTTTCCGCCGGAGCCTATATCATGATGGGGCTTGCTGTCCTCACCAAGGGGTTGGTGGGAATCGTGATCCCCCTTGGAGTTGTCCTGACTTTTCTCCTCTGGCAGGGGATGCGACAAGCCTATCCTCGGTCATCGAGGGGTTCGGTACTGTCGTTCATCCTCCATCAGAGTCTGCGCGGGTTGAATGTCCTTCGGTTTCCTCTCGGTCTCTTCATCATCCTGGCGGTGGCGACGCCCTGGTATGCCGCCATGATCCATCGTCATGGATGGGGGTTTCTCAGCGCTTTCATCATCGGCGACCACGTTAAGCGATTCCTTTACGGAACCTCTGGAATGTCACGTCCCTGGTGGTACTATGGGCCCGTGCTGATGAGCGAGTTCTTCCCCTGGTCCCTTTTTCTGCCCGCTGCCATAGCGGCGACAGTCCTGCGTCTTCGGTCATCCGGCGAAGCCTCCTGGGCAACAGGTACGCCGACCGACACGTTCGCGTCGTCCGCCATCTGCCGTTCACTTCCGGCAAACAGTGCCACAGGTCCCGCTTCTGGGCATCAGGGGTCAGCTCCATCGGAATGGGCTGATTGTTTTCTGCTCGCCTGGATGGGCTTCATCCTGATTTTTTTCAGCCTCTCGGTAGCCAAGCAAAACGAGTACCTGCTACCGCTTTATCCGGCTGCCGCGCTCGTTGTCGGTCGGTTTTTCTCCGAGGCTCGGCCCTTTTCCTCCCGACTCATCAAAGGTCTGTTCGCGTTGTCTATCGCCTTGCTTGCCGGAGGGTTCATTGGCGGGGCCTGGGTTGCCGCGAGTCGGGCCCCGATGCTCTTTGACTCCCATCGGCTGCTGACGACGACCTCGGTGACTCTGCTCACAGCCGCTTTACTTCTTGCAGGCGCTTATCTGCTTGGGACCCTCCGTCAGGTCTTCGCTCTGACAGCCCTGACGATGCTCGTTCTCACCGGAGTCCTGCTCTCCCTTCTGCCGAAGCTTGAAGCCTACCGCCCGGTTCGGCACCTGGCTGAGCGCATCACCCGGGAGGCAGCCCCTGATGATCTCGTGGGATATTATCGGTTCACCGCTCCCAGCCTCTGCTACTATACCCGGAGAAAAATCTTCGAGGTCTTCACCCCCGATGAGATCAAAGAGATTCTTCGCTCCACCCGCCGCGCCTTCTGCCTCATGTATGAACGCGACATCATCGCCCTCGGCGCGGATTCCGGATGGCCTTTGCGAGTTATAGAATGTCGCCCATCGCTCTTTCCGATGACAATGAAACGATTCCTCCGCCTGCGAGGTCCCGACGATCTCGAACGTATCTGTCTGGTCACCAATCACTAGAGGCGGAAATCCCCTTCTGAAGCTCTGCGTTCCTGCGGGCGCGTCTTCAACGCGCTGTTCGTCTGGTAGTGACTCCCGGCTCCTCCGACCCCACAGCAGGACGTTCACTCCCACGGGATAGAAGATTGTCCGCTGGGTGAGCGACACGAGTCGCTCCACATCAGGCCATCTGTCATCGCCCAATAATAAGAGACTCGCGGGCATGGCCAACGGCACGGAATCTTGACAATGAGAGGTGGGGAGAATCAGGCTTGTGAGGAGAAAAGGAGAAGAACGGTATGCGTATTGCTGGCGCTTTCCTTTTAATCTCCGGGCTGACCGTAGGAAACCTGCCCGCTTCAGGCCAGAGCAGAGCCGAGGTCTTCTTTCCCATGGCGGTGTGGTATGGGGGCGGACGCGCTCGCGCGCCCATGCTCGAGCCAAACCCTCGAGCCGAGCGCGACCGATGGCGAGCGGACCTGCAAAAGATCAAGGAGCTTGGCTTCAACTCCATTCGTTGCTGGGTTGACTGGGCGACGGCGGAACCCGTCGAGGGGCGCTACAACTTCGAGGCCGTTGACCTGCTCGCGGAGTTGGCTGGCGAACTCGGCTTGCGCGTCATCGTTCAAGTCTACGCCGATTCGGCCCCCGACTGGATCGGAAAGAAATATCCCGATGCACACTTTGTCTCCATTGGCGGCGAGAGGATGCCGGTGGAGTCTGCGCCCGGTTATTGCTTCGATCATCCCGGCGTGCGAAAAGCTTTGTTGCGATTTCTCACTGCGCTGGCCGAGCGAATGAAACGGCACGCGGCTTTCTTCGGCTGGGACCTCTGGAGTGAACCCCACATCGTCAACTGGGCATCCGCTCCCTACCTCACTCACCCGGAGTTTTGCTTTTGCCCCTACACCGTCAACCGATTTCGCCAATGGGTGAAGAAGAAATACGGGACTCTGGAAGCCTTAAATCGTGCTTGGTATCGGCGGTTCGATGACTGGAACGATATTCAGCCGAACCGTTTGAGCACGATCCTCTCCTACACCGATTACATTGACTGGCGGTTGTTCATCATCGAGAAGCTCGCCGAAGACCTTCGCATGAGATACGAAACGGTCACGCGCGTTCTCCCCGATAAAGTTGCAACCAGCCATGCGGCGGCTCCCGGACTCTTCACGAGTCCGGCGGCCGGCGACGGCAATCCCGATGACTGGCTGATGGCCCGGCAGGTGGATTTCTGGGGGACGTCGTTCTATCCCAAGCACTCGTTTCCCGTCGGACGAGATCCCGAGTGGCGGGGCGCGCTTCTGGACTTCATCCGCTCGGCGTGTTCGCGCGCGGCGGGATTCTGGATCGGAGAGCTTCAAGGAGGTGTCGGAACCGTTGGACTTCGCATCAGTTCGACCGTCACGCCCAACGATCTGCGGATGTGGACCTGGAGCGCCCTCGCGCGCGGCGCGAAGGCGATCAATTTCTACGCCTTCTATCCGATGAGTTCCGGATACGAATCGGGAGGCTACGGATTGATCAACCTGGACGGCACACTTACCGAGCGCGCGCAGGCGGCCGGTGAGATCGCCCGGATAGTCAGTACTCATCAAGACATGTTCCTAGCCGCCCGGCCGACGCCGGCGGAAGTCGCCATCGTGTATAATCCGCTGTCCTCGCTCATAGGCGGACGGCAATCACTGACATCGCTGGGCGCGCAAGCAGAAGCCGCCAGTCTCACGCGCCAGTCGCTGCTCGGCACGTATCGCGCGCTCTTTCCCCTCAACGTGCCCGTTGATTTCCTTCACGTTGACGAGATCGCCACCGGTCAGATCGAAAGGTACAAACTCATTCTGCTGCCCTATCCGTTGATGATGAGCCAAGCCGCCGCCCGAGGAGTGGAGAAATACGTCGAGCGGGGCGGCATCGTGATGAGCGAAGCGCGACTGGCATGGAACGATGCTTCCGGTCGTGCTCAGGAAATCATCCCCGGCTTTGGACTTCACCGGGTGAGCGGCTGCCGCGAAGCCTCCATCCAGCAAACGCCAGGTGGCAGGACCGACATCCGCATCGTTCGTTCGGATGAAAGTATCCCTGAGCTGCAACCCGGCGATCGGTTGAGGGGCGCCCTCTACGAAGAAGCCTTGCAACCGATCGCTCCCTCGGCCCGTGTCATCGCCACCTTCCCCGACGGCTCGCCCGCCATCGTCGTCTCGTCCTACGGCCAAGGGAAAATGATCACCGTGGGATCGTTCCTGGGAATGCTCTACGAAGCCGAACGCGACGAGAATGTCGCCAGGTTCTTCGCCGGACTGCTCCGGTGGGCGGGAGTGAGACGACCGGTGCAGATGTTAAGCGGGGCATCTCCCGGACATATCGAGGTGAGAACCGCGACAACAGCTCACGACAATCTCGTTTTCATCTTCAATCACGGGAACGATCCGGCGGAACCCACCGTTGGCCTGGAATTGCCGGCGGGGACGTATGAGGCCCGGAATCTCGTCACCAAGGAAGCTATCGGTGTAACGCACGAGCGTGGACTTTTGCTGATGACGGTTCGAGTCGGCGGAAACGATGTCTCAGTCATTCACGTGAAGCGGAAATAGAGCGAGACTGTGAATCAGATGAGGTTCCCGTGCGACGGAGCGACCTTTACTAATCCGACTCACGCCGATGGCGAGTTCACGCCCGTCGGAAATTGTTTTTCAAATTCCCAGGAATCGGCTATCATGGGTGCATGATTCGACACATCGTGCTCTTCAAATTCAAAGACGAGGTTCCGCCCGAGGAGCGGAGAGCCTTCATCGCGCGGCTTAAGCAGCTTCCCCAGCAGATCGCGGAGATCAAGGAGTTCGAGGTCGGTGAGGACATCACGCGAGCAGCACGGTCGTATGACCTGGCGCTGGTTGCCACCTATGAGGATGAAGAGGCTCTGCGACGTTATGCCGAACATCCCGACCATCTGCCCGTTGTGGAACTGGCGCGGCAGCTCTGTCAACACATCGTGTCAGTGGATTATGCTTGCAATCCTCCTCCCCAAAGCGCGTCCTCGTTGCCAACAGCATAATGGGGGAATCAGATGGTGGGGATGAGAGGACTTGAACCTCCACGGACTTGCGTCCACAGCGTCCTGAGCGCTGCGCGTCTGCCAGTTCCGCCACATCCCCACGCGCAGGCTTAATTATATTATTGGCCCTCCGCCGGATCGTCAAGCGATACCTCGGTGAAGGCAGCGAAAAGATCACCATAAGACCGTTCTCCTTCCAAGGTCAAATCACTTGTTTCTGCTTGATCCACCAGACTTCATCGGTGTCCGGAGGGGTCAGTTCCCGAGATGAGCGGGCCAGAGGCAAGGGGCAAGCAGCCGTCGTCCGACGTGAGTGGAGCGGCGATGATCTCCTTTCCCCCTCCGTCGCTGCTCGCGTTTGAGCGAGTGATGGAGCGACGAGGACGCCTCTCTGCCGGTTAGTCCCGGACAATGCC